>DASVLM010000827.1:0-1801 GCA_036384875.1 Noviherbaspirillum sp. | reverse complement strand
GCTCCTGGTCGAGTACGACGCTGCCGGTGTCAGTGGACCAGCTCGGTGTGAACACCTCGAGCGGTAGCCGGGGCAGGTGCAGTCCGATCCACAGGCGCATGGCGATTGGGCAGGTAAGAAGTCAATGGAAGGAACAGGGTCGCGTCGCGCTGCGGCCCCCGGCGTTTCACGAAACCGATCTCGATGCCGCCCGCCTGCGGCCGCAGGGACAGGCGCAGCGGCGCCGGCGAGGCGTCCTGGCCGGCCGCCAGCGGACGCATCATGAAGAACAGGGTTTCCCCCGCCTGCGCGGCCAGGTGCAGGCGGCGCAGGTTTTCGGCGCGGACGTTGTTCTGCCAAAACAGCAGCACGCCGCAACTGCCGCTGCGCAGCACCTGTTCCGCCGCCCACAGCGCATCCGCCGTGCGGTTTGCGCGCACCCAGATCAGTTGCGAGGGCGGTACCCCGAGCGCGGCCATCGCCAGCGCCTGGGGCGGATGCGGCGGCTGCAGCAGCACGATGCGCCGCTGCGCCACGGCCGCCAGCGCGGGACGCAGCAGGCGCATCTCGCCGATGCCGGGCTGTTGCAGCAGCAGGTCGACGAGCGTCCCGGTCGGCCAGCCGCCGCCGGGCAACTGGGCCGACAGCGTGGGATGGCCGGTATCGATGCAGCGCGTGTCGCTACGCGCCAGCTGCGAGGCAAGCCAGAGCGACGGATGCAAAGCCTCCGGCGCTGCAGATATTGAACCTGAGCAAGTCATGTTTGATGCGAAGAAATACTGTATAAACATACAGTACTATTCTCATCAGGTTTTGGCAAGGTTAATCTTCTTGAATGTCAGGTTGTGAACAATGCTGAGACTTGGTTCTGTCTGGACGATAACTATTTTGACGCAAGGGAATCGTCGCCTGTCAAAGTTGCCATCTCGGCGCCCATCTCGTGACAGTAAGACTGCGGAGGATACTTCGCATTGAATCGCCACGAGTTTTCTAGACACTCGACAGCCGCCGAAAATACTGCTTTTCGCACTCGACCGGCGACAGGTTATTGCTGAAGCTGTGCCGCCGTTTCGGATTGTAGAACATCTCGATATAGTCGAAGACATCCTGCTTTGCCTCTTCACGGGTGCCATACGTTTTGCGACGAATCCGTTCCCGCTTGAGCAGCTGGAAGAAGCTCGCGGCAACGGCGTTATCGTGGCAGTTACCGCGCCGGCTCATGCTTTGCTGCAGGTTGTGCGCGCCCAGGAAGTCGCGCCAATCGTAGCTGCTAAATCGACTCCCCTGGTCGGAATGCACCATCACCGTATTCTTGGGTTGCCGACGCCAGACAGCCATCAAGAGCGCGTTCATCGCCAGCTCGCGATCGATGCGTGAACTCATCGACCAGCCGACAACCTGGCGCGAGAACAGGTCAAGTACCACGGCCAGATAGAGCCAGCCCTCATACGTGCGGATATACGTGATATCCGTCACCCAAACCCGATTAGGCTCCCGCACGTCGAACTGGCGCTGCAAGTAATTTGGCGCCACCAGCGAAGGCGCACCGCCGCGTTTGTACTTGCGCTTGGCGTAGCCGGTTTGGGAGCGGATACCGGCCGATCGCATCAGGCGATGAACACGATTGATACCGCATTGTTCACCCAGCTCGCGCAAGTCATCGCTGACCTTGCGGTAACCGTACACGCTGCCGCTCTCCAGCCACGACTCCTTGATGGGAACCAGCAAGCGCTTGTCTTCCTTGGCACGGCGACTTTCAGGGTTCAGACGCCAGGCATAAAAACCGCTGGGATGCACGCCGAGCACTTTGCACAGTCGCCGC
>DASVLM010000826.1:0-4326 GCA_036384875.1 Noviherbaspirillum sp. | reverse complement strand
CTTCATTGCTGCGCTTGCGCTGACGCACACCAGCGGCCGGCTGGGACAGCAGAGCACGCCGAGGCCGAATGGCGCCACACGCACCGCCCGGGCCGCTGGTGCGCGTCGAGCGACTACGAGCCGAGAGTTTCATCGGCCGCTTCACGCTGCATTCCCTGCCGCCTGGATTCAAGCGCCTTCAGCATTACGGCGTGCTCAGGAGCTCGCGCAAAGCGGTGGTCATATTGCTGCCGGCCGTTCGCCGAGGTGGTGGATGTCTTCCTACGGCGGACGGCACAGATCGACGTCGCGGGTTGCCCGTACGGCGTCGATGCGACCCTTGCGCATCGTGCGGCGTTCCTTGGGAACTGAACGAGGTTAGGCCATGACAGGTGTGCGGCCTACCCATCGCCCGCGGCCCGGCGGAGGCATTCGAGAAAGCCCAATGCAAAGCACCGGTATTAAGGGGTTGGATGTAGGGTAGGAACTGCAATGCGCGCAAAAACCGCGCCCTGTCTCGCTATTCGGGGGAACATCCCTCCGCCAGCGACAGCGCTGCCGGCCCGTCGGCGGTATGACCGACGGCTTGGCTGCGGACAGCGAGGATTCGGACAACCAGGGCACTCGGCACCGGCACCAAGCCCGATTCCATCGGCACGTCACTCCCATCACGTACAAGAGCAACCTCTCAACCGCCCCTGGCGGGCGCCACGCTGGTACCGGCAACCTTTACTGGTTACCTAAACCAGGTCGCTAACGTCGTCGGGGTCGGTTCGTTGTTGCCGCTTCAGCTGCTCGGCGCGCAATGCCTGCATGCGCAGGTACCGGCCGGCGTCAATGATTTGGCCTGAGAAAGGTGCCTGCGCTGGTATCGTGGTTTGGCGGTGCGACTGACGTTCGGGCTGCTGTTGTGCCACCGCCGCCCGTTTGCGTCTCTCTTCCAATAGGCGCAGCTTCTCAGCGCGTTCGCGCTTTTGCTGTTCGATCCGCTCCGGTGTTTTCCAGTACGCCGGCGGGGGTTCCTTGACCTCGAGCTCGGCGACCAGCGCGTCAAAGTCATTGAAGCGGGTGCGTAGGACCCGCAAGGCTTCCTTGACCAGCGCCCAATACTTGAACCGAATGTTGTCCCGGGTCACCAGCCAAGCCAGGTAAGCGGTGCTCATGCTGTCAACCGCCTGCCCTTTATGCTTGCCAATCGGTATTTTCATGACCATTCCTCGTATACCGCCTGCGCGCGTCGCGCGCGTGATGTGTTTGGTTTGCGTAACGCTTGGGCATACTTGGCCCGGAAATTCCCCATCTTGCAATTTCTTGCAGATTGCTTTCCTGCCGCGCCGATTGGAACCCCACGTCCCCACGCTCCCTTAGGGAGCGTGTGGGGCGCGTGGGGTTTTTCCCAATCAATCCCACACACCACACGAAGCCCACTGTGGTGTCGCGTGGGGACGTGGGCCTCCCGAAGCCATAACTTGCATTTTTCTTCATGCGATTTTCTGCAAGTTGCTTTTTCACGATGCTGATAGCGAAAGGTCGATACAGCCTTCTTCGAGCACGAAAAAACCCTTGCCCGCCAGCGAACCCACTGCTCGACTGCACTTATCACGGCATCTTGCGTCTTCGCCACCGGCCGCTTTATGGCGCCTGACAGCTTCGTCCACCACCGCCTTCTTCTCAATACCGGCCTGTTGGGCTTCGCCAAAATGGTTCACGACGTCCAGCACCAGTTTTTCCCATTCACCCAGCCGCATGTCTTTCTTACCCTTCACTGGTGCTTCGACTTCGTAGTCCATCACGCACGATGTAATGACATCACCGTCATCGTCCATGCCGATCGGGACCTCCTTCAGATCGAAAAACCACTGCAGGCCTTCCTCGCCGTCCTTCTGCTTGGATGTTCGAATGCAACGCACTGGATCCTGGCGGGAAACCTCGATCTCCGCATCGGCGGCAGCCTTCAAGCCAGACCACCCGCGCGCGCCCTTGGCCAGATCTTTGCCCGCGTGGTGCACCAGCACTACCGTGGCGCCGGTGGCACGATGAATGCCCTTGCAGTGGGCCAGTGCCTTGCCCATGTCCTCGGCCGCGTTCTCGTTCGCACCAGGAGTGGTCTGTGCGAAGGTATCAATGATGACTACGTCAGCGCGGCCGATCGAGCGCGCCACGTCGACGGCATCGGCTTTCTGCAGCAGATTGGGGGTGGACGGAATAACGTCGATCGGAATGTCGGCCAGAGACACGTTGTTGTGCGCTGCGTAGGCTTTTACGCGATTGCGAAAGCCCCCGGCACCCTCGGCGCAGATGTAGACCACGTGACCCTGTTTAACACGATGCCCGCGCCACTCGATGCCGCGGCCGATTGCAGCCGCGAGGTCCAGCGCGGCGAAGGTCTTGCCGGATCCGGACTCACCGAACAACACCACCAGCTCGGCGCGCGGCAACACACCTTTGATGATCCACTGAGGTGCCGGCTGCTCAGCGAACTGGGCGACCGACATTTTTTTGAAGCGCAGATCCTTGGTCGGATTCTCGGCTGGCGGCTCGCTGGCCACCACGTCGAAGTCGGCCATGCTGGCCATCTCCGGATCGATGCGCGCGCCATGCTCGTTGGCCAGTTTGACCAGGGAACGGGCGGTGACGGGGCGCTCGCCATTGCGGCCGAAGGATTCCCACTTCATGCGCCCGTAATCGCTGGTGCTGTACTTCGGACTGGAGGACGACCATTCGTCCCACAAGTCGAAGCGCTCACCGCCCGTCTCGTGGTGGATCGCCATGCCGATCCCGATCCAATCATCGTAGGGCAGATCCAGCGGCAGCACGTCCAGGCATTCCCGGATCTGGTCCTCGGACAGGCCCAGCACCGGCTCGTAAGCCATCAGCGGGTCGTCCGGATCGAATTCGGGCAGGTCTGATTCCTTGCGCTTGAATCGCTGCGCGCACAGCTCGCGCACGTCGTCGGTCACTTCGACCAGCGTGTTTTCGACCCCCAGCAGGTCGGTGATCTCCATCCGATTGCCGGTGAAGGTCACGAAGCCCTTGGTGCTGAATGTCTCGAAGCCGTAAGGCTGGGTCGGTTCGTTCGACTTGCGGTTGCCGATGCTCTCGCCCGTGAAGAATGCACGCACACCGGTACCGCTGGGGGAATACTCGGCATAGGTGCCGGCGATCACGCGCTCAACTTCCGGATGCACGCCGCCGTTGTTGACGCAGCCGTCGAAGTCGAGAGCAACCACGCCGAAGCCCGACAATGTGCAGAAACCCACGCCATCGAAGCCGCGGCGCGCGGCTGCGGCCTTGGCCGCGTCGAACGTGGTCAGCTGCTGCCGATCCTCGGGCCTGCCCTGGACGCCATGCCGCCGGCCGCCGTTGGTGTAGTAGGGCACCTTGCGCGGCTTCGGCTCGCCCTTGTGATGTTCCAGGCGCCAGATCAACCAGCCCGGCAGGTTGCGCAGCGCATCGGGCGCCGTCATGCTGGCCAGGTGAGGTTTGATGGTCGCCACAGCACTCATTTTCCTCTCCGCATCAGCCATGCTAGTATCGCTATGCATTCACTTTCGCCTTGTTTTTCTAAAGCCAGCCCGCCAGCTGGCTTTCGTTTTTGCACAACGGCCTCTCAACACGCACCCCGCTGCTCATCGAGCGACGCCCACATCGCTGCAAATAGAACGTCAGAACCCGACGCCATGACCGCGTCAAGCCTGGTAGAACTCATGTGAAGCGGCAAGATCCGTGTCTCCCAAATCCCGAGCTGCACATGTCGGACCAGAGTGTGGGTAGGCGTGTGGAGACACGTAACACCAGGAGGCGGTTGCAACTCGGCGGCAGTCAGCCGTCGCAGTCGCAGCGCCCGATGCGGGTTCGCCCTGAACCAATCTTCGTCCGCCATGTCTGCATTCGCGGTAGCGCCTTGATTCATGCCGTTCATGCTTTACGCCTCCGGCACGTTGGACGCTGCTACCCGCTGTGCGATCCAGTCATCGATAGAAGCACTGGTCCAGCCTATTGCTGCCTGTTTTTCCTTCCCGAGTTTGATCGGCTTCGGGAAATCTCCGGCCTTGGCTTTTCGCTTTATCGTGTCAGCGGAAAGTCCGACACGTCGCGCCACTTCCCGCAACCGGTATATCTGAACCTGTGTCATCGATTTCCTCCTCTTCTATCTGGGCACACTGTCACGATACGACCGATTGTTTGAGGTATGCATACCCCCTGCATGCCCTTGTTATGCTCCTGCAGTCATTTTCACCACGAAGTTAAGAGGCCCGCGCCCCGGGGCACTCTGGCAAAAGAAAGCCGGCTGCACGAATCAGTCAGGTTCTATTCGGATTTCGGCTTGCCAGCGTCGGACTGGGG
>DASVLM010000825.1:0-5920 GCA_036384875.1 Noviherbaspirillum sp. | reverse complement strand
ATGGCCTACGGGCTGAAGATCCGGCATTTCTCGAAGGCCGACATCGATGCTCGGGTGCAGAAGGCAGCGAAGATCCTCGAACTCGGTACGTTGCTGGATCGCACGCCGCGCCAGCTTTCCGGCGGCCAGCGTCAGCGCGTGGCGATGGGGCGCGCCATCGTGCGCGAGCCCGCAGTCTTCCTGTTCGACGAGCCGCTCTCCAATCTCGATGCGAAGCTGCGGGTGCAGATGCGGCTGGAAATCCAGAAGATGCATCGCGCGCTCGGCACCACCAGCCTCTACGTGACGCACGATCAGGTCGAGGCAATGACGCTCGGCCAGCGCATGATCGTGATGAATGCCGGACGCGCCGAACAGATCGGCACGCCGGCGGAAGTCTATGGAAAGCCGGCAACGACCTTCGTGGCAGGTTTCATCGGTTCGCCGCCGATGAATCTGTTGCAAGGCAGGGTGAATGCGGAGGGAACACGCTTCGAATGGGGCGACGGCGCAGCCATTGCCTTGCCGGCGGCGCAATCTGCATTGGCGGGGCGCGACTGCGTGCTCGGCGTACGTCCGGAGCACCTTTTGATCGGCATGCCGGGAATCTCGATGCGTGTGGAGATGGTGGAAGCGCTCGGTGCCGATGTGCTGGTACACGCCGATGCTGGCGGTCAGCCGCTGGTGATTCGCGCACCGGCAGGCATTGCAGTACAGGCCGGGAAAAACATCAGCGCGGGTTTCGAGGCAGGCGCCCTTCACTGGTTCGATCCGGCGACTACGCGCCGGATCGAGTGAGGTCGTTCAGGCCACGACGCTTTCTTCCTCGTCGCGCACCATCGTCACGCCATTCAGGCCGCAGGTCAGTATCGCATCGCGCACGGCTTCAATTGCCGCGCCGCGCGTGAAGCTCTTGCGCCAGGCGATCACCACGCGGCGCGTGGGCTGCGGCTCGGAGAAGGGCAGGTAGCGCAGCATGCCGTCCTTGGCGTTCATGTCCGGCACCGATGCGCGCGGCAGCACTGTAATGCCGATGCCCGAGGCGACCATGTGGCGTATCGTTTCCAGCGAGGAGCCTTCGAAGGTACGGGCGATGCCGTCGCCGCTGGTCGAGAAGCGCGACATCTCCGGGCACACTTCGAGCACCTGGTCGCGGAAGCAATGTCCGCTGCCGAGCAGCAGCATGGTTTCGGATTTCAATTCCTGCGCATCGATGGAGGTGCGGTTCGCCCACGGATGATTACGTGGCAAGGCGACGACGAATGGTTCGTCGTACAGCGGCTGCACCATCAGGCCCTGGTCGGCGAAGGGCAGCGCCATGATGGCGGCATCGAGTTCGCCCTGGCGCAGCAGTTCGATTAGGCGGGTGGTGAAATTTTCCTGCAGGACCAGCGGCATTTGCGGCACGCGTTCGATCATGGACTTGACGAGCGGCGGCAGCAGGTAGGGCGCGATGGTGTAGATCACGCCGAGGCGCAGCGGCCCGGCCAGCGGGTCCTTGTTCTGCTTGGCAATTTCCTTGATGGCGGCGGTCTGCTCCAGCACGCGTTCGGCCTGGGCGACGATCTGTGCGCCGAGCGGGGTGACGGAGACTTCGGTGCCGCCGCGTTCGAAGATGGTCACGCCGAGTTCGTCTTCCAGTTTCTTGATTGCTACCGAGAGCGTGGGCTGCGCGACGAAGCAGGCTTCGGCGGCATGGCCGAAATGCTTTTCGCGGGCGACGGCAACGATGTACTTGAGTTCGGTAAGAGTCATGGTTTGCGCGGAAACTTGACGGAAAGACAATCGGGGCAATCGGTATCGAGAATTCAATAGCTCCAGTATAAGAGCATTGCGCGAAAAGAGAAGGTGAGGGGCAAGGCCGTCACCGCGCAAGGCCTTTCTCCGGTCAGACTTTCAGGAATTCTTCGCGGCCGCCGAGCCAGCGTGCAAGGTGCGCTTCCACTGTTGCCGGGTCGTTGCGCAGCAACTGTTGCGCAACGTCGCGCGCTTCGTCCACCAGCCACTGGTCGGTTTCCAGGTCCGCGAAGCGCAACATGGCCTGGCCGGATTGCCGGGCGCCCAGGAATTCGCCGGGCCCGCGGATTTCCAGGTCGCGCCGGGCGATCTCGAAACCATCGGTGGTTTCGCGCATTGTCATCAGGCGTTGCTTGGCGACTGGTCCGAGCGGGCTTTGGTAGAGCAGCAGGCATACGCTTGCGGCCGAACCGCGCCCGACGCGTCCGCGCAACTGGTGCAACTGCGACAGGCCGAAACGCTCCGCATGCTCGATCACCATCAGCGAAGCGTTCGGCACGTCGACGCCGACTTCAATGACGGTGGTTGCCACCAGCACGTGGATCTCGCCGCGCGAAAAGCCGTCCATCACGATCTGTTTCTCGACCGGTTTCATGCGGCCGTGCACCAGGCCGATGCGCAAATCCGACAGCGCCGCACTCAGCGTTTCATGCGTCTCGGTTGCAGTCTGCAACTGCAAGGCTTCCGATTCCTCGATCAGCGGGCATACCCAGTACGCCTGCCGCCCTTCGAGCGCAGCGGCATGCACGCGTGCAATCACTTCGTCGCGCCGGTTCTGGTCGACGATGCGCGTGACGATGGGTGTTCTTCCCGGAGGCAATTCGTCGATGACCGAAACTTCGAGGTCGGCGTAATAGGTCATCGCCAGCGTGCGAGGAATCGGTGTGGCCGACATCATCAACTGATGCGGCACGGTGTTCGCTTCCAGTCCCTTGTTGCGCAAGGCAAGCCGCTGGCCGACACCGAAGCGGTGCTGCTCGTCGACGATCACCAGGCCGAGCTTCGCGAACTCCACGCCTTCCTGGATCAGCGCGTGCGTACCGATGACGAGTTGCGCATTGCCGGATTCGATATCGACCAGCGCCTCGTTCTTTTCCTTCTTGCGCAGGCTGCCAGTCAACCAGGCGACGCGCACGCCGAGCGGCTCCATCCAGTTCGCGATCTTGCGGAAATGCTGTTCCGCAAGGATTTCGGTGGGCGCCATCAGTGCGGCCTGGAAGCCGCTGTCGATCGCCTGCGCTGCCGCCAGCGCGGCGACCACCGTCTTGCCGCTGCCGACGTCTCCCTGCAGCAGGCGCTGCATCGGGAAGGATTCGCGGATATCGGCGCGGATTTCTTCCAGCACACGCTGCTGGGCTGCGGTCAGTGCAAACGGCAATGCGGCAAGGAAGGATTGCGACAATGCGCCGACGACAGGCAAGGCTGCCGCGCCTTTCGCGCGCCGCGCCGCCTGCGCGCGCTTGAGCGACAACTGCTGCGCCAGCAGCTCGTCGAACTTCATGCGCGTCCACGCTGGATGAGTACGTTCCATCAGCGCATGTTCGTCCACGTCCGGCGGCGGATTGTGCAGCAGTTTGACCGAGCTTTCGAACGGCGCAAGCTTCAGCGCTGCCAGCACCGAAGACGGTACGGTGTCGCGCCAGTCGACGCGTTGCAGCGCGTTGGCGATCGCCTTGCGCAGGTAGGCCTGCGACAAACCTTCGCCGGCGGGATACACCGGCGTCAGTGCGTCGGGCAGCGGATCGCCTTCTTCGATCGCCTTGTACGTCGGGTGCACCATTTCCGCCCCGAAGAAACCGTGCCGCACTTCGCCGCGCGCGCGCACCCGCACGCCGGCCGAAAGCTGCTTGACCTGGCTGCCGTAGAAATTCAGGAAACGCATCACCAGTTCGCCGGACTCGTCGCGGATTGTCACCACCAGCTGGCGGCGCGGACGATACTGGATGTCGCATTCGGTCACCACGCCCTCGACCTGCGATGGGTGGCCGGCCATGAAGCCCGCCTCGTGGATCGGCACGATTTTCGTTTCGTCCTCGTAGCGCATCGGCAAGTGCAGCACCAGGTCCATGTCCGTGCGCAGGCCGAGCTTGGCCAGCTTGCTTTGTGTGGTGGCGGCTTTGGACTTTGGCTTGGCAACGTCCTTGGCGGCGTCTTTTGCGGATTCTGCGGGCTTGCGCTTGGGAGCGGGCATGTCGGGAGAGATGCTGCGGGTAACGTAAAATACCGGGTTTTGGTGCGGAAGGCCATTGTAGAAGAATCCTGTCCGACCTGGACATTCTTTCAACACGCAGCCGCCATTCGCACTATATCGATTATTTCCCCGGGCCACCCTGCAAACGGCCCGGCTATGTCATCCTGATCCCATGTATTCGCTTTCCGATTTCGATTTCGACTTGCCGCAAGAACTGATCGCGCAATTCCCGCTGCCCGAACGCAGCGCGTCTCGCCTTTTGCATGTCGACAGCAATGCGCTCGTCGACCGCGCTTTCGCCGACATTGTCGAACTGATCGCACCCGGCGACCTGCTGGTATTCAACGACACCCGCGTGCTGAAGGCACGCTTTTACGGCGCCAAGGAAACCGGCGGCAAGATCGAGGTGCTGGTCGAGCGCGTGCTCGACAATCGCACGGTGCTGGCGCAGGTGCGTGCTTCGAAGTCGCCGTCGGCCGGCACCAGGCTGCGTCTGGCTGATGCCTTCGACGTGACGGTGGGCGAGCGCGCTGGCGAATTCTTCACGCTGACTTTCCCCGGCGACGTGTTCGACCTGATCGAAGCTCACGGCCGCCTGCCGCTCCCGCCCTACATCGAGCACGCCGCCGACCAGGTCGACGAGCAGCGTTACCAGACCGTCTATGCACGCGAACCGGGCGCCGTCGCCGCGCCGACCGCCGGCCTGCATTTCGACCAGCCGCTGCTCGACAAGCTGCGCGACAAGGGCGTCAATTTCGCCTACGTCACGCTGCACGTCGGCGCCGGTACCTTCCAGCCGGTGCGCTCCGAAAACCTGGCCGAGCACAAGATGCACAGCGAGTGGTACACCATTTCGCAGGAAACCGTCGACGCGGTGCGCGCGGCCAAGGCGGCAGGTCGCAAGGTGATCGCCGTCGGCACCACCAGCATGCGCGCGCTCGAATCCGCATCGCAATCCGGCCGGCTCGAAGCCGGCAGCAACGACACCAATTTATTCATCACGCCGGGCTACGTCTTCAAGACCGTCGACCGCCTCATCACCAATTTCCACCTGCCGAAGTCGACGCTGCTGATGCTGGTGTCGGCCTTTGCCGGCTATGACCGCATCCGCGCGGCATATCAACACGCCATCGACCGGCGCTATCGCTTCTTCAGTTACGGCGATGCGATGCTACTGACCAATACGACATGCTGAATTTCAAACTCCTTAAGACCGACGGCAAGGCGCGCCGCGGCCGCCTCACGCTGAACCACGGCGTAGTCGAAACACCGATCTTCATGCCGGTCGGCACCTACGGCAGCGTGAAGGCGATGTCGCCGCAGGAACTCGTCGAGATTGACGCGCAAATCATCCTCGGCAACACCTTCCACCTCTGGCTGCGCCCGGGGCTGGACGTGGTGGGCAAGTTCGACGGCCTGCACCGCTTCATCGGCTGGAGCAAGCCCATCCTCACCGATTCCGGCGGCTTCCAAGTGTTTTCGCTCGGCGCGATGCGCAAGATCACGGAAGAGGGCGTGAAGTTCGCTTCGCCGGTCAACGGCGACAAGCTTTTCCTCTCGCCGGAAATCTCGATGCAGATCCAGCGCGTGCTGAACTCCGACATCGTGATGCAGTTCGACGAATGCACGCCCTACGAAATCGACGGCCGCCCGGCCACCGAGGACGAAGCGGCAAAATCGATGCGCATGTCGCTCCGCTGGGCCAAGCGCTCGCGTAACGAATTCGACAAGGGCGAGAATCCGAACGCGCTGTTCGGCATCGTGCAGGGCGGCATGTATACCCATTTGCGCGACGAGTCTCTGGCCGGATTGCAGGAAGTCGGTTTCGAAGGCTACGCCATCGGCGGCCTGTCGGTTGGCGAGCCGAAGGAAGAAATGATGCGCGTGCTGGAACATGTCGGCCCGAAACTGCCTGCCGACAAGCCGCATTACCTGATGGGCGTCGGCACGCCG
>DASVLM010000824.1:0-2532 GCA_036384875.1 Noviherbaspirillum sp. | reverse complement strand
GGTCTGCCATCCCGCGGCCCGGTTCGCCTGCAAGACGGTGATGCCTTCCGGCTGGAAGGCTTCCTCCACCGCCTTGGCAATGCGATGCGCGGCACGCATCATCGCCGCTGCCGATTCCTCATCGGCGTCCATCAGTGTTTCATAGGGCTTCTTCGTTGCCACCAGCACGTGGCCGGGATTCAACTGCCCTGCATCCATGAAGGCGAACACCAGTTCGTCTTCATACACCTTCGCGCAAGGCAGCTCGCCGGCGATGACGCGCTCGAATACCGTTGGCATCGTCACTCCCGGTTGTTGACCTTTTCCGCGAAGACCTTGCGGAACTTCGCTACCTTGGGCGCAACGACAAAAGCGCAATAGCCTTGCAGCGGATGCTGGCGGAAATAATTCTGGTGATACTCCTCGGCCTTGTAGTAATCGCCGAGCGGGCTCAGTTCAGTGACAATAGGCGCATCCCACACGCTCGCCATGCAAGCGATCACCTGCCTTGCCGTTTCCTGCTGCTGCGGCGTGTGATGGAAGATTACCGAACGGTATTGCGTGCCGACGTCGTTGCCTTGCCGGTTCAGCGTGGTCGGGTCGTGAATGGTGAAGAAAATCTCGAGGATCTCGCGATAGCTGACCACGGACGGATCGAAGGTGACACGCACCACTTCCGCGTGGCCGGTGTTGCCTTCGCATACCTGCTCGTAGGTCGGATTCGGCACCTCGCCGCCGGCATAGCCCGACTCCACTGCCTGTACGCCCTTGAGTTCCTGGTAGACCGCTTCCAGGCACCAGAAGCAGCCGCCTCCTAATGTGGCAATTTCGCTCGCCATGATTCGCTCCGTGGAGATGATGATATGACTTTAGCGCAAAGAAATGGCGCTGCATATCGGAATCGGCTGAAGCCGGATGGACTGATGCCGGCAGAGGCATGACGGTGTATCTTTTTTCGCCACTTTTCTGTCGAGGATAGCGTTACCGAGCTCGCCGCATCTGCATAGCGGAACCGCCCGCAGATTTCGTCGACAGCAGCCGTCAGCGTTTTTTCGGCATAATGAACGAAATTTCATGGATTTTCGATGTCTACACGCACTCCCGGCGCGGTTCCTCCCGAGTTCGACGCGCGCCATTTCCGCAATGCGCTGGCCCAGTTCGCCACCGGCGTCACCATCATCACCACGCGCCTGCCCAACGGCAGCTTCCTCGGCCTGACCGCCAGCTCCTTCAATTCGGTCTCGCTGGATCCGCCGCTGGTGTTGTGGAGCCTGGCACAAACTGCCACCAGCCTGCCGGTGTTCACCGGGAATTCCCATTACGTGATCAACGTGCTCTCCGGCGACCAGGCAGCACTGGCCGAACGCTTTGCAATGCGCATCGAGAACCGCTTCGAAGGCGTGGACTTCGAACTGTCGCATACCGGCCTGCCCATCCTGAAAGGCGTATCCGCCTGGTTCGAATGCCACAACCGCAGCCGCTATCCGGAAGGCGACCATGTAATTTTCGTTGGCGAGGTCGAGCGTTGCGACATCAACCCGCAACCCGCCCTCGTCTTCCATGCAGGCAAATTTGTATCGACGTCCGACGTCGCGCACAACATCACAAGGAAGAAGTCATGACCAAAGCAAGCAAGGCGCAATTCCACTGGGACGACCCGCTGCTGTTGAACGAGCAGCTCACCGACGACGAGCGCATGGTGCGCGACGCAGCAGCAGCCTACTGCCAGGACAAGCTGCAGCCGCGCGTGCTCGAAGCCTTCCGCCATGAAAAGACCGACCCGGCGATCTTCCGCGAAATGGGCGAACTCGGCCTGCTCGGCCCGACGATTCCCGAAGAGTACGGCGGCCCCGGCTTGAACTACGTCAGCTACGGACTGATTGCGCGCGAAGTTGAGCGCGTCGACTCCGGTTACCGCTCGATAATGAGCGTGCAATCCTCGCTGGTGATGGTGCCGATTTACGAATTCGGCACCGAGGCGCAAAAGCAGAAATATCTTCCGAAACTTGCAGCGGGTGAATGGATCGGCTGCTTCGGCCTGACCGAGCCGAACCACGGCTCCGACCCGGGCTCAATGGTCACGCGTGCGAAGAAGGTGGCTGGCGGCTATTCGCTTTCCGGGGCAAAGATGTGGATTTCGAATTCGCCGATCGCCGATGTATTCGTGGTGTGGGCGAAGGACGATGAAGGCGCGATCCGCGGCTTCATCCTCGAGAAGGGCATGAAGGGCTTGAGCGCTCCGGCGATCCACGGCAAGTTCGGCCTGCGTGCTTCAATCACCGGCGAGATCGTGATGGATGACGTGTTCTGCCCCGAGGAGAATGCCTTCCCGGAGGTGCGCGGGTTGAAGGGTCCGTTTACCTGCCTTAACAGCGCGCGCTACGGCATCGCCTGGGGCGCGCTCGGCGCAGCGGAATCGTGCTGGCATATTGCGCGCCAATACGTTTTGGATCGCAAGCAATTCGGCAAGCCACTCGCTGCCAACCAACTGGTCCAGAAAAAACTGGCCGACATGCAGACCGAGATCGCGCTCGGCCTGCAGGGCTGCCTGCG
>DASVLM010000823.1:0-3738 GCA_036384875.1 Noviherbaspirillum sp. | reverse complement strand
CTTCATGAAGATCCTCAACGGCGCGATGTGGGAATTGTGGCAAGTAGCACGCGAGAAAGATGGCCTGAAACCTGCTCCTACTGACGAGAAGCACGGTCGTTTCCTGCAGCTTTCCACGAATGCCATCTCCGATGCGTTCTTTTATGGCGCGCCGGTGTTCCTGCAACTGAAGGAATTCAACGAAATCAAGGCTTCCGTGCTGCAAGTCACCCGTTCGCCCGGCAAGAAGGTTGTCTATCTGGGGTGCCTGTTCCTGACATTGGGCGTGTTCGCGATGTTCTACATCCGCGAGCGCCGCGTGTGGGTCTGGCTGCGTCCGGACGGTGAAGGCAAGACGCATGCAATGATGGCAATGAGCACCCAGCGCAAGACGCTCGATTTCGAGAAAGAATACGAAGAGCTGAAAGCACAATTGGCGCAATCGGTTTAAGCTGCAGAATGCGCCATCGGGCGCATGGAGAACACCATGGAATTGACACAATCGCAAACCTATACACCGCCGGCGGGATTCTTCCGCAGCCTCGGCGTCCTTGACTGGCTGTTTGCCGTCGCGCTGGTAGCCGGCTCCTTGTTCGCGCTCAATCGCTACGGCGCGTACATGGACTACTACGAAAAAGCCATCCTCGTCCTGGCCGCGCCGGTATTCGCGACGCTGGGCTGGAAATGGAAACCCGTCCGTTGGCTGATGGCATTGCTGGCCGTGCTCGCGCTGTCGGCCATCGCGCTCTACGGCGGATCGCTGGACGCCGCGAACACGAAGTTCTTCCTCAAATACGGCTTGTCCAGCCAGTCGGCGATCTTGTGGATGAGCACCTTGTTCTTCTTGTCCACCCTGTTCTACTGGGGCGGATTACTGACGCGATCAGACTTCGGCGGCTCGGTCGGCAGCAAGCTGTGCTGGGGCGCCGTGGTAATGGGCTTTACCGGCATGCTGGTGCGCTGGTACGAGTCTTACCTCGTCGGCACCGACGTTGGGCATATTCCTATTTCGAATCTGTACGAAGTCTTCGTCCTGTTCTCGTTGATCACCGCATTGTTCTACCTCTACTACGAGCAGCACTACGCCACTCGCCAGCTCGGGCCGTTCGTCTTGCTGGTGATCTCGGCGGCGGTCGGCTTCTTGCTCTGGTACACCGTCAATCGCGATGCCGCCGGTATCCAGCCGCTGGTACCGGCACTGCAGAGCTGGTGGATGAAGATCCACGTACCGGCCAATTTCATCGGCTACGGTACGTTCTCGCTGGCAGCCATGGTGTCGAGCGCCTACCTGCTGAAATCCAATGGCTATCTCGTCGATCGCCTGCCGTCGCTGGAAGTGCTGGATGACGTGATGTACAAGGCGATCGCCGTTGGCTTCGCCTTCTTTACCATTGCCACCATCCTTGGCGCCTTGTGGGCGGCCGAAGCCTGGGGCGGCTATTGGTCGTGGGACCCCAAGGAAACCTGGGCTTTGATCGTCTGGTTGAATTACGCTGCCTGGCTGCATATGCGCTTGATGAAGGGCTTGCGTGGCCGTGCCGCCGCATGGTGGGGGCTGGTCGGCCTTGTGGTGACGACCTTTGCCTTCCTTGGCGTCAATATGTTCCTCTCCGGCCTGCACTCTTACGGCCAGCTGTAACGGCGCCGCCGGGCGGTTTCCCGAAATTGGTGTAAGGTTGACAGTGTCAGGCCGACCAAGCCTGACACGAACCTGCATCATGGAGCCGCCATGCTGATCAAACGTAACCCAAACGGCATCGACTTGCCGTACCCTTCCGAAATCACGCCGCGCGAACTGTTCGAGTCGCGCCGCACTCTCCTCAAGCAGCTTGCCGTCGGTTCCATAGCGGGCGGCGTGCTCGCTGAAATGCTGATGCGGGATGCCTTTGCGCAAACCGGGCCGAAACTCGCCGCCAAGCCGAATCCATCCTTTGTCGTCATGGACAAGCAGACGTCCTACAAGGATGCGACGACCTACAACAACTTCTACGAATTCGGTACGGACAAGTCCGATCCTGCGCAATACGCCGGTTCGCTGAAGCCGCGCCCCTGGACTGTGGCGATCGAGGGTGAAGTGAGGAAGCCGATGACGCTCGACCTCGACAGCCTGCTGAAGCTGGCGCCGCTCGAAGAACGTGTCTATCGCCATCGCTGCGTGGAAGGCTGGTCCATGGTGGTGCCATGGATCGGCTACTCACTGTCGAACCTGATTCGCAAGGTAGAGCCGACCGGCAATGCGAAGTACGTCGAATTCATTTCGCTTGCCGACAAGAAGCAAATGCCCGGCGTGCGCAGCCCGGTGCTGGAATGGCCCTATGTGGAAGGCTTGCGCATGGACGAAGCGAACCATCCGCTCGCATTGCTGACGTTCGGCATGTATGGCGAAGTGCTGCCCAACCAGAACGGCGCGCCGGTGCGCATGGTGCTGCCATGGAAATATGGTTTCAAGTCGGCGAAATCCATCGTGAAGATCCGTTTCGTCAAGGATCAGCCACGCACCGCATGGAATATCGCTGCGCCCCAGGAGTATGGTTTTTACTCCAACGTCAATCCCGAGGTTGATCATCCGCGCTGGTCGCAGGCAACCGAGCGCCGCATCGGCGAGGATGGATTCTTCGCCAGGAAGCGCAAAACGCTGATGTTTAACGGCTACAGTGAAGTTGCCTCGCTGTACAGCGGCATGGACCTGAAGAAGTTTTTCTGAGCGGGAGAGGAGCAAAGATGTTCAATCCTTCTGCAAAACAGGTCATGCAGGTCAAGTCGCTGCTGTTTGCTGCCGCACTTGCTCCATTCGCACGGCTGGTTCTGTTCGCGTTTACTGATCGGCTTGGCGCCAATCCGATTGAATTCATCACGCGCAATACAGGCGACTGGACGCTGTACTTCCTCTGCCTCACGCTTGCTATCACGCCGCTGCGCAGGCTCACGAACTGGAACTGGCTGATCAAGCTGCGTCGCATGCTCGGGCTGTTTGCCTTCTTCTATGCGACACTGCACTTCACCACCTTCTTCTGGTTCGATCATTTCTTCGATATCGACGAAATGTGGAAGGATGTGGTCAAGCGGCCGTTCATCACGGTTGGTTTCACTGCGTTCGTGCTGCTGATTCCGCTCGCTGTGACGAGTACCAATGCGATGGTGAGGCGCCTGGGCGGCAAGCGCTGGCAATGGCTGCACAGGCTGATCTACCTGATCGCACCACTCGGCATACTGCACTTTTGGTGGATGAAAGCCGGCAAGCACGATTTCGCGCAGCCTATTTTGTTTGGATCGATCGTAGCAGTATTGCTGCTCGCGCGAGTCTGGCGGAGGTCAACGCAATCACGAGGGCAGGTGCGAGAGCAGAAGAGGGATGTGCCAGTAACGGCAGGATGATGCGGATCGCCGCCGGCGCGGCGATCCATGTGCGTAAGCAGGTCAGGGCAAGAGGGATTCGAGGCGGTAGAGTTCGCTCGGTTCTTCGCGCTTGCGAATCAAATGAACCTTGTCGCCGTCGACCATCACTTCGGCCGCACGTCCTCGCGTGTTGTAGTTCGAGGACATGGTCATGCCGTAGGCGCCGGCGGACATGATCGCCAGCAGATCGCCCTGTTCGATAGCCAGTTCGCGCTCGCGCGCCAGCCAGTCGCCGGATTCGCAGACCGGACCGACGATGTCGTAAGTCTTTCCCTTGCCCTCGCGTTGCGAGACCGACTGCACGCCATGCCAGGCTTCATACATCGCAGGGCGCATCAGGTCGTTCATCGCCGCATCGACGAT
>DASVLM010000822.1:0-1782 GCA_036384875.1 Noviherbaspirillum sp. | reverse complement strand
GGTACGCCGCCGGCGCCGCGGGCCCGTACGTTGGCTGATGTCGCAACATTGCCTCAGGCGCGCCAGGCGACGCTGGATGAGGTCCGGGATTTTATCGAGCGCGAGCAACTGTATGGGCTCGGATGTGGCGTGGTCGACCTGGCTTTGCTGGCGGCGACGTTGCTCACGCCGGGATCGCGCTTGTGGTCGCTGGACAGGCGCCTCGCGCAGTTGGCGCAACGGTTTGGCGTTGCTTTTCGGCCGGGACGTCAATAGGTTTTCGGAACTTGTGCTTTTGGCCGGTGGCTTACGTACCTGGACGGCAGCTTTCGACCCGAAGCAGCCGTAGCTCTTGCTTGGCACAGTGTTCGGCTAGATTCGAATCAGGGTGCCGAACTGGTTACTTTTCCAGCTATCCGTGAGCTGTAGCGAGAGCGAAATTTCAGTCCCATCGCGTGAAACGCAGAGCCAATATCCGCCAGGTTGGACGTCGAGGAACATTCCGCCACGAATAGCTTCTGGTTCAAACCCATCCGCAGTCACTTCTTCGGCTGCCCCGAGAAAAATCCGCCCTGAAGGTGCACGTAGGTTCATCTCAACCTGAGGGCAATGCGGCGCCGTCACAAACGTGAACGAATATTTGCCATCACTGCCGAGGTTAAGGAAGGCTACGTTACCTCGATTCACCTCTTCAAGTTCAGCGTCAGGCGTAGACCACCAATCAACATCGTCTTCGAGACGATGCTTTAAGGAAGCAATGTCGAAGACACACATCGTTGCTGTGTCAGTTACGAAACTACCCTTCAATCGCAGCTCCTTTTATGCATGACGACAACCTGACACACCATAAGTTCAAGGTCCGCTCCTGGCCGACCTCGGCCGTTCGGCCCAGCATATCATGTTGCCAAGCTTGAAAAATCACCGACGTCCACGATCGACCGGACTCGACCCGAAGCGGACTCTCCGTTAGGCGCGGGAAAGATCAGTATTCAAGCGTCGGGCTAAAACGGATGCTGCGAATTGACTGTTCAAGAAAAGAAAGATCCGACGCGACTCGTGCTGACTTCTCTTGAGAACTCAAAATCGAGTAACTGAAGTTGGCAATACGAATATGGTCCGGCTCAACCACATCTGCGACGCACCACCAATATATCGTGATAGGCACGCCTCGGTCCTCTTCGCGAGACACCCAGTTCGAAATTGCGCTCCCGGTTGGGAGGCGTTCTATCTGTGAATGTCCAATTTTTTGAAGAACCTCGCGACTAGCCGACGACGAAATTGGCGTTGGTGCTTTGGCTGTAATGACATCTAGTCTGAGGGTGCCGGTCTCTTCACCTGGCGCGTAAAAAATTCCTCCTCCTTCCGGCTCGTACTCTTCGGTCCAAGCGCTGGGTAGAGAGAACATGACAAGTCCGCCCCGGTAGCTGATCTGCTTTGTCGTTGACGGCAGCTCCTGCCCGGCCATAGCTCCTTTGATGTTTAGTAACGCAGCAACACCTGCGATAAGCTTGCGCATGTATAACTCCCTTAAGGAACCGCTGATTTAATCGCCGAGTTCCCCCGGCGGGACGTGCAACTGGCACAATGGCGCATCCCATCATTCTGACCACCCGATGAAGCAAACGAGCTTTTCTGACGCCGAGTTCGCCAGCAAGAAGAAGTTGACGCGACGCGAGCGCTTCCTGGCCGAGATCGAGGCCGCAACGCCGTGGCCGGCGCTGATCGCGGCGCTGCTGCCGTATTATCCGAAGGGTGATGGCCGTGGCCGTCCGCCGATGGGCCTGGAGCGCATGCTGCGCATGT
>DASVLM010000821.1:0-3859 GCA_036384875.1 Noviherbaspirillum sp. | reverse complement strand
TGCAGGAATTCGAGCGGCAGTTCGGTGCCGCATTGGTGCAGAAAGTGCGCGGCCGTGGCACGCAACTGACGCCGCTGGCGGAAAAACTGATCTGGGCCGACAAGCGCATCGGAGCGCGACTGTCGCCCTTCCTGGAGAGCCTGGCGTCCGAACTCGAGCGCGAGCTGGCGATCTTGATGCCCAATGCCGGGCCGGCACTGCGCATCACTGCCTCGCACGGCTTTGCGGTCGACGCCCTCATCAAGCAGTTGTCGGCCGGCGGAATCACGGTCGACTTAAAGTATCGCAGCAGCACCGAAGCGGTGGCTGCTCTCGCGCGCGAGGAATGCGACCTCGCAGGATTTCATTTGCCGATGGGCGAGTTCAGGAGCGCAGCGGCAACGCAGTATCTCAAATGGCTAGACCCAAAGCAGCATGCGCTGATCCACCTGGCCTATCGCACCCAGGGCCTGTTCGTTGCCAAAGGTAATCCGAAAGGCATCCGCACGCTACGCGATCTGGCACGGCCGGACGTGCGATTCGTCAACCGGCAAAGCGGATCGGGCACGCGCGTGCTGCTCGAACTCCTCCTTGCCGACAGCGGAATCGCGACCGGCGACATACAGGGCTACGAAAGCGCCGAGTTCACGCATGCGGCCGTCGCCGCGTATGTCGCCAGCGGCATGGCTGATGCGAGCTTTGGTGTGGAAACGGCAGCTCGACGCTTCGACCTCGACTTCATTCCCATCGTGCGGGAGGAATATTTTTTTGCCATCCGGACGCGCGAGCGCGGCATGCCTGCGCTGGAATCGGCGATCAGGGTCATGGCCGGTGACGAGTACCGGCGTACAGTCAACCAGCTGGCAGGATACGACGGCACACTCTCCGGCTCTTTCATCGAGCTGGGCTCGGCTACGAAAGACGCGACTGTGTCGTCGATCGCGGCGCTGAACCGGCGCTAATGCGTCAGGTCTGCCTGTATCTCCCTGATCTGCAGTCCGCTTCTCCCACCCTCCGTCTCATTTACCTCCTCGCGTCTCCTTCATTTCCCGACGCATTTTTGCCTGCGCGACATTTGCTTCGGGCGGCAATATAACCTCGTTCTTTACGGCGATTACTTCAGCCATGATACTGACTGCAATTTCCGACGGTGTCTTGCTTCCGACGAAAATTCCGATTGGGCCCCGCAATCGCTGCAGTTCCTGGCTAGATTTACCAAAATGTTCCATCATGCGTAGATGCCTTGCCTGGTTATTGCGTCGGCTGCCAATCGCACCGATGTAAAACGCCTCGGTATCGAGCGCTTCCAGGAGTGCCAGATCGTCCAGCTTCGGATCGTGGCTCAAAGCAATGACACAGCTGCGGCAATCGGGCTTGAATGCGACCAGCACATCATCCGGCATGTCACGTATCAGCTCCACGCCAGGCAAACGCCAACCTCGGGAATATTCTTCTCTAGGATCACATACGGTTACCGTAAACCCATTAAATAGCGCCATTGTTGCAAGATATTCGGCCAATTGTCCGGCCCCGATCAATAGCATCCGGTATGCTGGACCGAATGTATTCACCATTTCACTGCCGACGCTAAGTTCTTCGGGAGTCGACGCATATTCAAGCTTCACCCGGCCATTACTCAAGCTCAATGTCCGCTTCACTAATTTTCCGGCTTCCAATGAACGTACCATGGCATCAAGGTTTGTTGCATCGGGATCGTACTCAATGAGCAGCTCTAACGTGCCTCCACAAGGCAAGCCGAATCGGTGCGCCTCATCCGCTGTAATGCCGTATTTCACGAACTGAGGCGGACCGGAAGAAACACGGAGGCCAGACTCTCTATTTGCAAGTGCGTCGATGTACTGCATTCGTAAATCATCTTCAACGCATCCACCCGATACAGAACCAACTACCGTGCCATCTTCGGACATTGCCATGATGGAGCCGATGGGCCGAGGCGAGGACCCCCAGGTCCTTACAATTGTCACCAGTGAAGCACTCATTCCTTCCAGGCGCCAGGCACGCAATGTCCGTAAAACTAGGAGGTCGAGGTTTTCCAAAAATACCTCCAGGTGTCAGCACTCACATGGAAATTTGCGATCAGCACTTTTCCAGTCCTATGGTACGGTTCAGCAGTGCTGTATCTTCATTTAGCTTGGCTACTGGCCCCGAGTAAGCGGCAACACCACGTTCCAACACAATAACGTTCGTGGCAAAATCCAATACGACATCGACGTGTTGCTCCACGAGTACACAGCCGACGCCGAACTGTTCGCTCATTCGCACGATCGCGTCCATCAACTCATCGCGCACCATTGGTGCGAGGCCTTCCAGGGGTTCGTCAAGCAGCAAAATACGTGGCTGACCGACCAGCGCTCTTGCAACCGACAGCATTTGCTGTTCGCCGCCGGATAACTTTGTTCCGCCATTGCGCCGCCGCTCCTTCAAACGCGGGAAGAGTGTATAAACCTGGTCCAGGGCCGCACTTGCCGAGCGCCCTTGCAGGCCTGCCAACAGGTTTTCCTCAACCGTCAGGGACGGAAAAATGTCGCGGCTTTGCGGTACGTAGCCGAGACCGGCTCGGGCACGCGCATAGGTGCTCGCTCGGCTGATGTCATTGTCGCCGAGATAAATATGGCCACCTATCAAATCGGCCAGGCCCATGGCCGTCGCAAGTGTCGTGGTCTTTCCAGCGCCGTTTCGCCCGATCAGGCCGAGGCGCTCTCCCTGGCGCACCGTAAAACTGAGATGCTCGACCACGGGGAGATTGCCGTAACCGGCCGATACGTCTTCAAAGCGTAGTTCAAAAATGGGCGTGGCCATGATCATCCCGTCCAAAGTAAATCTGCTTCACTCGTTCATTTGCGGCGACTTCCCGCGGCGATCCTTCAACCAGCACGGCACCCGCCGCCAGGACGATGATGTGTGAAGCAAACCGAAATACCAGGTCCATGTCGTGTTCGATCAAGAGCACAGACAAGTCCTGTGGCAGGCTGGCGACAGCATCCATGATGCGCCCCCCTTCTCCTTGCGGCACCCCTGCTGCAGGTTCGTCCAGCAGCAACACGCGCGGCTTCATCGCAAGCGCGAGTGCAATTTCCACCAACCGCTGCTCGCCCAACGCCAGCTTGCCCACCACCCGACGCGCGTGCGGCCGCATGCCAAGCAATCCCAGTGTCTCGTCGACCTCGTCTTGTACCTGTGCGGCCCGCGCGCGCGAGGGCCACCACTGCGTTGCGAATCGAAGTCGTTGCAGGATTGCGATCTCAACGTTTTCCGCCACGGTGAGTTCTTTAAACAGGCGGCTGATCTGGAACGTCCGCACGATTCCATTGCGCACCCGCTCGTACTGGGGCAACTTAACGATCGAGCGGTCGCCCATCAGAATGTCGCCGGACTTTGGTCGAAGAGCACCACTCAACAGATTGATCAGGGTTGTCTTCCCGGCGCCATTGGGGCCGATCAATGCAGTACGGGCTCCCTCTGCGAGAGAGAGCGTAACGTCCCGTGTGACGACTAACCCGCCGAAAGACAGGGAAAGGTTCTGTGTTTGGAGACTATGCTTCATAGAGACTTTTCCTTTCGTCCAAGGCGCGCGCCAAGCAGAATCACACGATCAACGATCCCGATTAGGCCCTCCGGTAACACTACGAGCACGAGAATCAGCATCAATCCAATGATAAATAGCCAGTGGTGAGGATTCAGCGTCGACGCTATGTGTTGGATGGCCATAAACGCTACCGTGCCGAGGACAGCGCCTGACAGGCGACGTCGACCGCCCAGGACCATCATGACCACGACGCCAGCCGACGTTTGAAAATCCAGCATGGCGAGATTCGCTACGTTGCTGGTCTGCGCCGTCAATGCACCGGCAATTCCAGCG
>DASVLM010000820.1:0-4515 GCA_036384875.1 Noviherbaspirillum sp. | reverse complement strand
GACGGAACCGGCAAGCCGCAATGGAAGCAGCCTTCCTCCACGGCAGCGGAGGTCATTACAGGTTCGGCAAGCACGGCGCTCATCAATGTGATCCTCCATGCGCGGCCGGCGTCAGGCACAAGGCATCGATCCAGCCGAGCGACAAGCCATTGGCCACTCGCACCAATCCAAGCAGACCGAAGGCAAGCACCAGCAAACCGGCGGCGACCCGCACACGCGGCTGACGCGTCCATGCCTGCAGTTTTGTGCCGGCCATGCCCATCGTCAGCAGCACCGGCAAAGTGCCGAGACCGAAGGCAAGCATGACCGCCGCGCCGGAAAGCGCGGAACCCGTCGTCATTGCCGTGAAGAGCACGCTGTAGACCATGCCGCACGGCACCCAGCCCCACAACGCACCGAGCGCAAACGCCTTGCCCGCGCTATCCATTGGTAGAAAATTGCGCACCAGCGGCTGCACCTTGCGCCACACTACCTGCCCGACTGCCTCAAGGCGAGCCAGGCCGCGCCATGCGTCCATCAGGTAAAGGCCGAGCGCCACCAGCATCAGGTTGGCGAGCCAGTAACCGCCGACCTGCAGCGAAGAAATGTAGGACAAAGTACGCACGCCCTGCGCGAGGCCGCCGGCGATTGCGCCTGCGGTAGCGTAACTGGCGATGCGGCCCGCGTTGTAAGACACGACGCGCAAGGCTTCATCGACCACACCGGCGCGCGCCACGGCGACACTGCCGTTGACGACCGCCACCGGGAACGGGCGGCGCCGCGACGATGCCACCGACAAGGCGCTGACGATGCCGCCGCACATGCCGACGCAATGCACTCCACCCAGGAGGCCGACGAGAAAAGCGGAGAGGAGGTGGAGGTCGTTCACGTAAAAATTCAGGACTCAGGTGGTTTCAGGGAGGGGACCAGGGCATTTTGGCGGGGACCATCTGCACATTTTCATGTATCCGGCTTCCAAGGAAAAAATTTCCCAACCATAAAAGCATCCAGGGCAAAGGCTGTTAACTGATGAATGCCTTTTGGTCCCCGCCAAAATGCCCTGGTTCCCTCCCTGAAACCACCTGAGTCCTCACTTTATTCAAATAGTTTTGGAATACTTCAACCGATCCAGCTTGATCTCTTGCGGCGAATTGAGATAGCGATCGAACACCATGCAAATGTTGCGAATCAACAGGCGCCCCTTCGGCGTGACGGTAATCCAATCCTTGTCCATGTGCAGCAAGCCATCCTGCTCGAACGCCTGCAGCTTCTCGATCTCCTTCGCGAAGTACTCCGTGAAAGTGATCGGATACGCCAACTCCAGCGAACGCACCGACAGCTCGAAATTGCACATCAACATCTGGATGATGATCCGGCGCAGCAAATCATCCACCGACAGCTTCGTCCCGCGCGAAATCGGCAGCTCACCCTGCTCGATGCGCTCGTAATACTCTTCCAGCGTCTTCTCGTTCTGGCTGTACGTCGACCCCACATTGCTGATCGCCGACACGCCCACCGACACCATCTCCGCATCCGCATGGGTGGAATAGCCCTGGAAGTTGCGATGCAGGCGGCCGTGGCGCTGCGCAACGGCGAGGTCGTCGTTCGGTTTGGCAAAGTGATCCATGCCGATATAGACATAGCCCGCATCCGTCAAACGCTGGATGCACAGCGACAGCATGTCCAGCTTGGTTTCTCCGCTCGGCAATTCATCTTCCGAAATGCGGCGTTGCGGCTTGAACAGCGCAGGCATGTGCGCATAGTTGTAAATCGAGATGCGGTCCGGGCTCGCCGCGATGACCTTGTTCAGCGTCTGGTTCATCGTGATCAAGTTCTGCTTCGGCAGGCCGTAGATCAAATCGATGCTGATGGAACGGAAACCCGCCTCGCGCGCCGCATCGATCACGTCGAGCGTGCGCTCTTCCGGCTGGATGCGGTTGACCGCCTTCTGCACATCCGGATCGAAATCCTGCACGCCGAGGCTGATGCGGTTGAAGCCCTGCGAGCGCAGAGTATGGACGCGTTCGCGCGTCACGGTGCGCGGATCGATTTCGATCGAATACTCGCCCTGCTCGTCCGTGGCGAACCTGAACCAGCGGCGCATGTGCGCCAGCAGGTCCGACATCTGGGCATCGTTGATGTAGGTCGGCGTGCCGCCGCCGAAGTGCAGCTGTTCGACGAGATTCATCTCCGCAAACAGCTTGCCTTGCATTTCAATTTCGCGCTTCAGGTAGGTCAGGTAGACCTCGGCCCTGCTGCGGTTCTTGGTCACGATCTTGTTGCAGGCGCAGTAGTAGCAGACGGTGTCGCAGAACGGGATATGCACGTAGAGCGACAGCGGATTGCGCGCACCCATGGCGCGCACGTTGCTGACTGCCTGCAGGTAGTCGCCCACGCTGAACGACTCGGCAAAACGATCGGCAGTCGGATATGAAGTGTAACGAGGCCCCTGCTGGCTCAGCTTGCGGATGAGCGCTGCATCGAACTGTACCTTCAGGCCGCTGCCGGCCGTCATTGCGGGAACTGCCATGTTGATTGCTCCTTGTGCCGTGCTTCGCGGGTCGCATTGCTATCCGACACGCTCGCAGTGTACGGATTCGGACCTGTTTGCAACCTTGATCCAGGTCAAAATGGTCCGAATCGATTCTTGTTTTCCGGATCAGCCTTCGCGGCCGTCGACGCGAGCTTTGAGGAGATAAGGCCCGTAGATGGCGACATAGAGCACGAAGGCGGCACTCCAGCAAGTCGCTGCGATCACGAGGGCGGCATTGCGCACGCCGAACGCTTCGATAGCCGCTGCGAAACGGGCGGCAACGCCACCCTGCACCAGCAGGTACATCACCAGTTCCGCCTTGCCTGCATTCAGCGGCCGTCCGGTATGGCCCAGCGCGGTACGCGTGATCATGCCGATGATCAGTCCCGCCATCGAACCCACTGCCAGCACGTGGAAGGCGGCGCTGGCCGCGACCTTGCCGGCAGCGGCGAACCCGAGCAGGAGGAAGCCGAAGGCGATCCAGGCATAAGAAACATGCAAGATCCACAAGAGCGGCTTGTGCAGAGTACGGTAAGGCTTCCAGCCTGCCAGGCGAACGATTTGCGCAGCCGATGCCGCAAAGGCAAGCGAAGCCAGCAGCGGCGCCGGCAAACGCAAGACCCAGCCGGCGCAGGCAAGCGCGGTGAGGGCGATGCAGATCTTGTCGCGGCGAGGTTCGATGATCGGCTTCACGCCGCTCACCGCATTGGCGGTAAAGCCGGGGATCACGCGTCCGCCGATCACCGATTCGATCATCACGATGACGAGGATGGCCGCATGCATGGGCGCGGTCGTCTCGAACGACAGCAGGCCGAGCCGCGCGCCGTGGAACAGCAGGTTGGCAATCGTCAGCAGGCTCAGCAGCAAGATGAGGAACATGTTGCGCTTGTTGCCGGCGCGCTTGAGCACACGGTAAAGCGGCCAGGCAGCGAGCGGCAGGAAGATGCCGTCCACCACGGCGGCCACCAGCGGCGGCGCGCACAGCATCGCTGCCCTGCCCGCGATCCAGACACCGGCCAGCGCCGCCAGGTGCGCCCCGCGCGGCGTCCACAGTCCGGTCCAGTTGCGGCCGGCGGTGAACAGGAAGCCGATGATCACGGCAATCGCAAAGCCGAACACCATTTCATGCATGTGCCAGTTGAAATCGATGTTCGTTGCGAAGTCGGCCAGGCCGAAATAGCGCAGCAACCACAGCGGCACGCTTGCCGCGGCGAAGGCGGCCGCCAGCAGGTAGAACGGGCGGAACCCGAGCCGGAATACCGGCCAGCCGGCGAGACCCTTGGGACGCCTGCCCGGCAGTGTCGGTTCTTCAATCGTAATGATCGCCATGACAACTCCTTAAAACATATATTTAATCTGAATCTTATATGGCAAAGCCTGCCTGCGCAATATGCCGAAATGGGGAATCGCTCAGTTTTCCTGGAGTTCCAGCCGCAGCAGCATGGTGTCGCTGCCGGACGAAACATTCGCCTGGAAGCCGAAGCTGCGCACCAGCGCCAGCAGACCCTGGTTCTGGCACAGCGTCTCACCGACGATTTCGCGTATGCCGCGCGCCCGGCAATAGTCGATCAATCGCGTCATCAACAGGTGGCCGAGCCCTTTTCCCTTCAGGTCCGAGCGCACGATGATGGCGAACTCGGCGCTGATGTTGTCCGGGTCGGCAATGACGCGCGCCACGCCGATCGTTTCCGATTGGCCATCACCTGCCCGGCGTGTTGCAATGAAAGCCATCTCTCGGTCGTAGTCGATCTGGGTGAAGCGCGCAAGCTGGGCGGGCGTCAGCATGCGGACCTGCGTGAACATGCGGTAGCGCACGTCCTCCGGCGTCAGCGTCTTGAAGAACTCGATATGCTGCTGCCCGTCTTCCGGCCGGATCGGCCGCACCGTAATCATCTGCCCCTGCCAGCTCACCGTCTGCTCCAGCTCTTCCGGATATGGCCGTATTGCCAGCCTTTCCATGCCCTTGCCGGCAGCGTCCACCACGCGGATGCGCGCGTCGAGCG
>DASVLM010000819.1:0-7262 GCA_036384875.1 Noviherbaspirillum sp. | reverse complement strand
CCGCGAACTCGCGCTCACCGCCAGCCTCGGCGTGGCCGTGCTGATCGGCACCAACCTGATCCTGTTGCCGGTGCTGCTGTCCTATATCGGCGTCAGCCCGGCGGCAGCACAGCGCAGCCTCAAGGAAGAGCAGGAGGGCGGCAAGGGGGTAATGGGTGCGGTGTGGAGCACGCTGGACCGCTTCACGGAACGGCGCTGGGCTGGCACGGCCATCGCGGCGGCCGTGGTGTTCGGGGTGCTGGGTTACATCCACAGCGAAAAGCTCAAGGTGGGCGACCTCGATGCCGGTGCGCCCGAGCTGCGTCCGGATTCGCGCTACAACCGCGACAATGCCTTCATCACATCCAACTACGGCATTTCCAGCGACGTCTTCGCGGTCATGGTGAAGACCAAGCCGGACGAGTGCCGCTCCTTCGAAACGCTGACCGAAACCGACCGCCTGAGCTGGGCGCTGGCGCAGGTGCCGGGCGTGCAGCGCACCGTGTCGCTGGCCGATACCGTGCGCGCTTACACGTCCGGCGGCATGGAGGGCAATCCGAAGTGGATGACGATTTCCGACAACCAGGCGCTGATCGACCCGCAGATCAACAATGCCTTGAACTGGAATTCGGAATTCATCAATGCGCAATGTTCCATGCTGCCGGTGCTGGCCTTCCTCTCGGACCATAAGGCCGAGACGCTGGACCGCGTGGTGCAGGCGGCACGCGCATTCGCCGCCGCGCATGACACCAAGGATCGCAAGTTCCTGCTGGCGGCGGGCAGTTCCGGCGTGGATGCCGCCACCAACATCGTCGTCAAGCAAGCCAACCGCACCATGCTGTTCTATGTGTACGGCGCGGTGATCCTGCTGTGCGCGATCACCTTCCGCAGCTGGCGTGCGGTGATCGTGGCGGTGCTGCCGCTGGTGCTGACTTCGATCCTGGCAGAAGCGTTGATGGTGCAGCTCGGCATAGGCGTCAAGGTCGCGACCTTGCCGGTGGTGGCGCTCGGCGTGGGCATCGGCGTCGACTACGCGCTTTACCTGTTGAGCGTCCAGCTGAGCCTGCAACGGCAAGGTTTGTCGCTGGGCGAGGCGTACCGCAAGGCAGTAGCCTTCACAGGCAAGGTGGTCGGCCTGGTCGGCGTGACGCTGGCGGCGGGCGTCGTGACCTGGGCATGGTCGCCGATCAAGTTCCAGGCCGACATGGGCATCCTGCTCACATTCATGTTCGTCTGGAACATGCTGGGCGCGCTCATCCTGATCCCGGCGCTGTCGCATTTCCTGCTGCGCGACGTGCACCGGCAGGCGAAGCGAGTCGAGATGCCCGAAGCAGGTAACGATGCCGAAACCGTGGAAGAACCGCAGGCGCAACGCAAGTATCAGGTCGGTTGAAGCAGGCATGGCCGCTTTTCATGGATGGATTTCGCTGCATTCCTCCATGAAAAGCGCACGATAAAAAAACAAACAAGTTTTTATTATTTTGCAGTCAGACACTGAAGGAATTCCACGATGAGTGAGAAAGCACAACCAGATGCATCCGTGTTGCGGGAGATATATCGCCTCGCCACGCTGATCAAGCAGACCGACGACCGCTTCATCGACCTGATCAAGGCCGGCCAGATCGCTTCGCCGTATTACTCGACGCGCGGCCAGGAACTGATCCCGGCGGCAGTGTCGGTGAACCTGCTGCCGACCGACTACGTGGTGACGACCTACCGCGGCATCCACGACCAGCTCGCGAAGGGCATTCCGCTCAAGCCCTTCATGGCCGAGTTCATGGGGCGTGCCACCGGCACCTGCAAGGGCAAAGGCGGGCCGATGCACATTACCCACCTCGATTCCGGCTTGCCGGTCACCACCGGCGTCGTCGGCTCAGGCCTGCCGATCGCCAACGGCCTGGCATGGGCGGCGCAGATCAAGAAGAGCGGCCAGGTCGTCGTCTGCAACTTCGGCGACGGCGCCAGCAACATCGGCGCCTTCCACGAAGCCCTGAACCTGGCGTCGGTATGGAAGCTGCCGGTGGTGTTCGTGTGCCAGAACAACGGCTATGCGGAGCACACCAAATACGAATACGGCACGGGAGCGCGGACCATCGCTGATCGCGGCATCGCCTACGGCATGCCGGGAATCGAAGTCGACGGCAACGATGCGGTCGCCATGTGGGATGCGGCAAGGACGGCGATCGCCCGCGCCCGCGCCGGCGAGGGGCCGACCCTGATCGACGCAAAGACCTTCCGCTTCCGAGGCCACTTGCTGGGCGACGACAGCCATTACATCCCCAAGGAGGAAATGGCGGCAGCCGTCGCGGCCGATCCGGTGCCGCGCTTCCGCGCCTTCCTGGTCGAGAACGGCCATGCCACCGATGCTGAACTGACGGACATCGAGAACGCGAATGCCGCGGCGATCGAAGAAGCCGCCAAGTACGGTCTCGCCAGTCCGTATCCCGATGTTTCCGAACTTGAAAAAGATGTTTACGCGATGGAGCAGGCAGCATGACGACGACCGCGCAAAAGAAGATGACGATGGTGCAAGCCATCAACATGGCAATGGACGATGCGATGACGCTCGATCCGTCGGTGCTGGTGCTGGGCGAGGATATCGCCGACCCCCAGGGCGGCGGCGTGTTCAAGTGCACCCAGGGCCTCTCGACCAAGCACGGCACCGAGCGCGTGCGTTCCACGCCGATCGCGGAGCAGGCCATCGTCGGTGCCGCGGTTGGCGCGGCACTGGCCGGCATGCGCCCGGTGGCCGAGATCATGCTGATGAATTTCATGACGGTTGCGATGGACCAGATCGTCAACCATGCCGCCAAGCTGCGCTTCATGACCGGCGGCCAGACCAACGTGCCGCTGACCATCCGCACCGCGACCGGCGCCGGCTTCGGTACTGGCGGCCAGCACGGCGACTATCTCGAAGCCTGGTTTGCGCATACCGCCGGCCTCAAGGTGGTGGCGCCGTCCACGCCGGCCGATGCCTACGGCCTGCTGCTGTCCTGCATCTTCGATGACGATCCCTGCATCTTCATCGAGAACATGCCCAGCTATTTCGTGCCCGGTCCCGCGCCGGTCAAGGGAGAGCGCATTCCGATTGGCAAGGCCAAGGTGGTGCGCGAAGGCTCGCACGTGACCGTCATCAGCTACAGCCGCACCGTGCACGACGCGCTGGCGGTGGCGGAAAAGCTGGCGAAGGACGACATCTCGGTTGAAGTCGTGGATCTACGCACCATCGCGCCGCTCGATTTCGAGACCGTCTGCAATTCCGTGGCGAAGACGCGCCGCGCGGTGGTGGTGCACGAGGCGCAAGCCGACTTCGGCGTCGGTGCCGAAGTCGCCGCACGCCTGCATCGCGAACTGTTCGGCCAGTTGAAGGCGCCGGTGGCGCGACTGGGCGCGGCGCGTTCGCCGGTGCCGTTCTCGAAGCCGCTGGAAATGGCCTACGTGCCGACGCAGCAACGCATCGCGGACGCGATCAGGGAAGTCTTGAACTAAACAGGAGAGGAAAACATGGCTACTGAAATTCTGTTGCCCAAGCTGGGCTTTTCCGTCAACGAAGCGCTGCTGGTCGAGTGGATGGTGCCGGACGGCTCGGCCGTGAAGAAGGGGCAATCCATCTACGCGCTGGAAAGCGAAAAATCGGTGCAGGAAATCGAAGCGGTCGAAGACGGCACGCTGAAGATCATCAAGCCCGCCGGCGAGAGCTATGAAGTCGGCACCGTGATCGGCGAGATCGTGTGATGACGCAGCAGGCTCTCGCAACCGCAACGGCTGCCCAGGCCCAGCAAGTTCCAACCGCCTGGCCCGCCAACCTGCCGCCGATGCCGGTGGTCGACTTTGCGCAATTCGGCGAGGTGGAAACGGTGGCGCTGTCGCGCAACCAGAAACTGGTGTCGTCCTTCCTGTCGCGCAACTGGGCGCAGATCCCGCACGTCACGCATCACGACGATGCGCCGGCCGATGCGCTGGAAGCCTTCCGCAAGGAGATGGGCAGCAGGGAGGGCATCAAGCTGACGCCGCTGCCTTTCCTGCTGAAAGCGGCGGCGCGGGCGCTTGCCGCCTTCCCGCGCTTCAATGCCTCGCTCACGCCGGACGGCAATTCGCTGGTGATGAAGCGCTACTTCCATATCGGCGTGGCGGTGGAAACGCCCGCCGGGCTGGTAGTGCCGGTGATCCGCGACTGCGACAAGAAGCCGATCAGGGAACTGGCGGCCGAGCTGGCGGACAAGTCGGGAAGGGCGCGCACCAAGGGCTTGCCGATGGCGGAAATGTCGGGCGGCTGCTTTTCGATCAGTTCGCTGGGATCGGTCGGCGGCACCGCATTCACGCCCATCATCAATGCGCCCGAAGTGGCGATTCTCGGCGTCACGCGCACCGACGAAAAGCTGAAGCTGGTCGACGGCAAGGTGGTGCCGACCTTGTCGATGCCGCTGTCGCTGAGCTACGACCACCGCGTCATTAACGGCGCGGACGCCGCGCGCTTCGTGCGTTTCATCGCGGACCTGCTGGCCCGCCCGGAAGACCTTGCAAAGTGAACATCATGAAAACCATTGAAGAACGCTTCTCTCTCGCCGGGCGCGTGGCCCTGGTGACAGGCGGCGGCAGCGGCTTCGGCGCGCGTTTCGCCGAGGTGCTGGCCCAGGCCGGCGCCAGCGTGGCGGTGGCAGCACGCCGCGCCGACCGCATTCAGTCGGTGGCGCAAGCCATCATCGATCGCGGCGGCAAAGCCATCGCCTGCGAGATGGACGTCTCCGACCGTACATCGATCAGCAAGGCCTTCGACTTCATCGAGGACAAGCTCGGCACGGTCGACATCGCGGTGAACAATGCCGGCCAGTCTTCGCCGGCGCCTTTTCACGAGATGACGCCAGTGCAATGGCACTCCGTGCTCGACGTGAATCTTTCGGGTCCGTACCACGTCTCGCAGGAGATGGCGCAGCGCCTGATCGCGAAGAAGAAGCCCGGCAGCATCATCAACATCGCCTCCATCCTCGGCAAGCTGGCCAAGGACAACTTCATCAATTACGGCGCCACCAAGGGCGCGCTGATGAACCTGACGGAATACATGGCGCTGGACCTGCTGCCGTACGGCATCCGCGTGAACGCACTGGCGCCCGGTTACTTCCCGTCGGAGATGACCAACCCCTTCTTCGAGTCCGATGTCGGCAAGAAGGAGATCGCCGCGCTGCCGCCGAAGCGCCTGGGACGGCTGGAAGAACTCGACGGCCCGCTGCTGCTGCTGGCGAGCGAAGCATCGTCATACATCAACGGCACCACGCTGACGGTCGACTACGCGCATTCCGTGCGCCTGTCGTGACGCGTGTATTGAATGTGACGCAGCCGATGGAGCGAGAAGCGATGGACAGTCCCCGCAAAACGCCAACGGCCAGGAGCCGCTCGCGCGCGAGGGGCGACACTTGGCAAGCCGAGAAGAGCCTCATGACGCGCAATGCGATCCTGGAGGCGACGCTGCAATGCCTGGTCGACATCGGCTATGCCCAGACCACGACGGAAAAAATCGTCCGGCAGGCCGGCGTGTCGCGCGGGGCGATGACGCATCACTTCAAGTCGCGCGCGGAAGTGTTCGACGCCGCGGCCAAATACATCATCGAAAAGCGTGCCGAGGAGTACGACCGCATGATAGGTGCTGTCAGCGTACGTCCGGGCACGCTGCCGACCCTGCAGGATATGAAGGTCACGATGGCGATCCTGCAAAAATACTATGCCTCGTCGACCTACGTTTCGCTGAACGAGCTCATGCGCGGGGCGCGCACCGACGCCGGGTTCCGCCGCACCATGGTGCCGCTGGAAAAGTCGCTCGACAAAAGGATCTCGGACAGCATGCTGAAGCATTTCCCCTTCCTGTCGCATGTCGAGGAAACGCGCGAAGTGCTGATGGACCTCATTCTCTCTTCGCTGCAGAGCATCGCGGTCGACATGGCGCCACACCTCAAGGGCGCCCGCCTGCAGCGCCTGCTCGACCTGCTGTCCGCGGTGGCCGCGCGCGAAATCGACAGCGCCTACAAGACAGCCACGGGCGGGAAGACGCCCCGCCTGATCAAAGCAAAAACCACTCAACCAGAAGGAGACGCCGCATGAACAAGCCAGTGGAACCCCAATTCACCGTCAACCCGCCGGAAACCGTCGGCGACCCGCTGGTGTTCCAGCGCCTCCTGAAAGAAGAAACCGTGCCGGTACCGGATTACCTGGGATCGGTGCCGCCGAAGTTCACCGATGAAGACCTGGACGCCTCGCGCTACACCTCGCGCGAGTTCCACCGGCTGGAAGCGGAGCGCATGTGGACGAAGACCTGGCAATTTGTCGTCCGCGAAGAGGAAATCCCGAAGGCCGGCGACCACGTCGTCTATGACATCATCGACAAATCCATCATCGTCATGCGCGGCGACGATGGCAAGATCCGCGGCTTCTACAACTCCTGCCTGCATCGCGGCCGTGCGCTGCGCACGCAGAGCGGTTGCGCGGGACAACTGAAGTGCCCCTTCCACGGTTTCACCTGGGATATCCAGGGCCGCTTCAAGAGCAAGCCTTGCGAATGGGACTTCCAGCACCTCGAAGGCAAGAACATGGAGCTGCCGCAGGTGCGCTGCGAGAGCTGGGCCGGCTTCGTCTTCATCAACTTCGACATGGAAGCCAAGCCGTTGATGGAGTACCTCGGCGTCGTTCCCGATCATTTCAGGAACTACAACATGGACCGTTCCTACTCGATCGCCCATGTGCAGCGCCGCCTCGCCTGCAACTGGAAGGTCGGGCAGGAAGCCTTCTTCGAGGCCATGCATACCAAGGCCACGCATCCGGGCATCATGACCTTCACTTCCGACGTCGACAGCCAGTACGACGTCTACGACGACCATGTCGCCCGCGCCATCACGCCGATGGGCATCCCGAGCGCGAACCTGTCCGGTGTCGACGAAGCGACGGTGATGCGCGACCTGCTCGTGCTGTCCGGCCGCATGTCGCGCAGCGACGGCGACAATTACCAGCTGCCGGAAGGCATGTCGGCCCGCAAGTTTGTCGCCGAACTCAATCGCGAAACCTTCGGCGCCATGTCCAGCGATGATCTGTCGCAAGCCACCGTGGCTGAATTGAACGACGCGATCCTGTACTCGGTCTTCCCGAATTTCCAGGTGTGGTCGGGTTATTTCGGCAACATCGTCTATCGCTTCATCCCGGACGGTGACGACCACGAGCATTGCATTTTCGACGTCTACCTGCTCGGCCGTTATCCGAAGGGCGGCGAATGTCCACCCGGCGCGCCGCTGCACCGCCTG
>DASVLM010000818.1:0-6141 GCA_036384875.1 Noviherbaspirillum sp. | reverse complement strand
GCCTTCATGTTCGCGAAGATCGCGGAAGGACGGGTGAACCAGAAGCCGATCAGAAGGTAGGAGACGAGGCCCACAGCTTCCCAGCCAAAGAACAGCTGCAGGAAGTTGTTGCTCATCACCAGCATGAGCATCGAGAAAGTGAACAGCGAGATGTAGGAGAAGAACCGGTTATAGCCCTCATCTTCCGCCATGTAGCCGATCGTGTAGATATGCACCATCAGCGACACAAAGGTCACCACGCACATCATCATCGCGGTGAGGCTGTCGATCATGAAGCCCACTTCCAGCTTCAGCCCCATGACCGTCATCCAGTTATAGACGGTAGCGTTGTAGGACGCACCGTCCATCACCGCCAGCAAGGTCTGGAATGAAATGACAAAAGCGATCAGCACACCGAGGATGGTGACGGTATGCGACGCAGTGCGTCCGATCTTGTTGCCAAAAAACTTGGTGCCGAACAGGCCTGCAATCGCAGAGCCCGCGAGAGGTGCCAGCGGCACTGCCAGAAGTACGTTAGGGTTGAGTTGCCCCGCCATGATGGACCTTATCGTTATTGTTGCGGTTAGCCTTTGAGCGCGTCCAAGTCTTCGACATTGATGGTATCCAGATTACGGAAAAGCACCACCAGGATGGCGAGACCGATCGCGGATTCCGCGGCAGCCACAGTCAAAATGAAGAAAACGAAAATCTGCCCGGCCGCATCGCCAAGATAATGCGAGAAGGCGATGAAGTTCATGTTGACGGCGAGGAGCATCAGCTCGATGGCCATCAGCAGCACGATGATGTTCTTCCTGTTCAGGAAAATGCCGACCACCGAAATCGCAAACAGGATTGCGCCGAGGATCAGATAGTGAGCAAGTGTCAGAGCCACGGTGTTCTCCTTATTGTTTTTCCGCAGCCGCAGGCTGCGCACCGCCGATATCACGATTGGACTCGGCTTTCATGCTCACGATACGCAGACGATCATTGCGCTTGACCTTCACTGCTGCCGCGGGATCGAAATACTTGACGTCCTTGCGACGGCGCAATGTCAACGCGACAGCCGCCACGATGGCAACCAGTAGCACCACCGCAGCAATTTCAAAGGCGTAGATGTATTGCGTATAAATCAGCCTGCCCAGTTCCCTGGTGTTGCTGACGGTCGCCGCGCCGGAAGCAGCTTGGCCATCCGTCGTACCTAAAAAGCCGTGCAAGAGGACTGCCGACATTTCCAACACGATTACCACGCCAATCGTGGCTGCGAGAGGCAAGTAACCCCAAAATCCCTCCCTCAGCTTGTCAATGTTGATGTCCAACATCATCACCACGAAGAGGAAAAGCACCATTACCGCGCCGACATAGACCAGCACGAGCACGATGGCAAGGAACTCCGCCTTGAGCAACAGCCAGACTCCGGCTGCGGAGAAGAAGGACAGCACCAGGAACAGCGCGGCGTGCACCGGGTTGCGATCGGTGATGACACGTGTCGCGGCGAAAATCAGGATCGCCGAGAACACGTAAAACAGTGCGGTTTTAAATTCCATAATGGACCACTAAAGTCAGCTGAAACCAGGCCAGATCGACCAAATCAACGGTATGCGGCATCTGCCGCACGCGCCGCCGCGATGTCTTTCTCGTAGCGATCGCCTACGGCAAGCAACATCTCCTTGGTGAAGTAGAGGTCGCCGCGCTTTTCGCCGTGATATTCGAGAATGTTGGTTTCCACGATCGAATCGACCGGACAAGATTCTTCGCAAAAACCGCAGAAGATGCACTTGGTCAAATCGATGTCGTAACGCGTTGTGCGCCGGGTGCCGTCTTCACGCTCGGCGGACTCAATGGTAATTGCCATCGCCGGGCAAACTGCTTCACACAGCTTGCAGGCGATGCAGCGCTCTTCACCGTTGGGATAACGGCGCAGCGCGTGCAGCCCGCGGAATCGTGGTGAAAGCGGCGTCTTCTCTTCCGGGAATTGCACGGTGATCTTGCGGGCAAACATGTAACGCCCGGTCAAGGCAAGGCCCTTCACCAATTCCCGCAGCATCAAGCTGCTGAAAAAATCTTTAATGGCTTCCATTATCTCCAGCCTCTAATCTTTACTTCCAAATATTCCAAGACGTCTGCATCCAGGCAGCGACGATGACCAGGTAAGCCAGAGTCAAGGGAATGAATACCTTCCAGCCGAGACGCATGATCTGGTCGTAGCGATAGCGCGGGAACGAAGCACGAGCCCAGATGAACATGGACACCACAACAAAGGTCTTCATGCCAAGCCAGATCCAGCCCGGAATCCAGTTCAGGAACGATACCGGAGATGCCCAACCGCCGAGGAACATCAGCGACGCGAGCATAGAAATCAGGATCATGTTCGCGTATTCGGCGAGGAAGAACATCGCGAAGGACATGCCGGAATATTCCACCATGTGACCTGCGACGATTTCCGATTCACCTTCAACCACGTCGAACGGATGACGGTTGGTTTCGGCGATACCCGAGATGACATAGATCACGAAAATCGGCAGCAGCGGCAACCAGTTCCAAGACAGGAAACCGAGGCCCTTGTCGGCGAAATAGCCTTTGCTCTGCGACATGACTATATCGGTGAAATTGAGGCTGCCCGAGACCATCAGCACGATCACCAGTGCGAAGCCCATCGCGATTTCGTAGGAGACCATCTGGGCGGATGCACGCATCGCGCCGAGGAAGGCGTATTTCGAATTCGATGCCCAACCGGCGATAATGACGCCGTACACTTCCATCGAGCTGATCGCCATGACGAACAGCAGTCCGGCGTTCACATTGGCCAACACTGTTTCGGGCCCGAACGGCACCACTGCCCAGGCTGCCAAGGCCGGCATGATGGTCATGACCGGGGCAATCACGAACAATGCCTTGTTTGCGCGGGCCGGAACCACGATTTCCTTCAGCAGGAGCTTCAGTGCATCCGCAATCGGCTGCAACAGGCCTGCAGGTCCGACGCGATTCGGGCCAAGACGGATATGCATCCAGCCGATCATCTTGCGTTCCCACAGCGTCAGGTACGCGACGCAACCCATCAGCGGTAGGACCACGACAACGATCTTCACCAGCGTCCAGATCAACGGCCAGACGCCGCCGAACAGGTTCTGCCCGGTCGCATTGATAGTCATGAACATCTGATCCATCAGGCTTTCTCCACTGTGATCGCACCGAACATGCCGGCGAGGCCGATGGTCGACTCGTGTGCCGCAGACACCCGCACAACATTCTCCGGAAGCTTCGCGTCGATTGCAGCCGTAAGTACGGCAGCGCCCTGACCTTGCATTACCTTGACCTGATCGCCATCGGCGATACCCAACTTCTGCGCCAATACCGGCGACAACGACGCCTTCGGTGCTTTGGCATCGGCAGTCATTTGCAGCGACTCGGCGCGGCGCACGATAGCGTCGGTGAAATAGATCGGCACGTCTGCCACACGCTCGATTGCATCAGTATCACCCTGCTTTGCTGCGATCAGCGGCAAGTCGGCAATATTGTTCAGGCGAGAACGCAAATCAGCCTCCTCCGCCTTCGAGGATCCCAGCACTTCTGCGCGCACCTCTTCCGAGGTTTCGTAGTTGAAGCCTTGCAGATCAAACATGTTGCCCAGCACGCGCAACACTTTCCATGCGGGACGCGTTTCGCCGAGGGGCTTGACCGCTCCATTAAAACCTTGGGCACGGCCTTCGCAGTTCACGAAGGTACCAGCGGTTTCCGAGAACGGGGAGATTGGCAGCAGTACATCGGCATACTGCATTGCATGCTTGAACGGCGACATCGCAACGACCATGTCGGCATTGTCCAGCGCGGCCCGAGCAGCCTGCGGATTGTAGCTGTCGAACTCCGGTTCGGCATGCAGCACGACGTATGCCTTGCGCGGCTGAGTAAATGCCTGCAATGCATTGGCTCCATTGCAAGGAATTGCATTCGCGATGTAACCACCGACCGTATTTGCAGCTTCCGTCAGATAACCGAGCGTAGCGCCGGTATTTTGCGCAATCCATTGTGCAGCAGCGTGCAGCTTTGATGCCTCCGGATGCTGTGCAGCGGCATTCCCCAGCAGGACGGCTTTGCGCTCGCCCGACAACAGGCTGGCGGCAATGCTCTTCGCAATCTCGCCGGCTTCAATTCCATCAAAGCCAGCCGGCATTGCAATGGCCTTAGCCTGAGAGATTGCCACGACGATTTCCGACAGTCCCGCCAGCCAAGCCGAGGGGGCCTTGATCATGCGTGCAGCAACCGGCATCAGCAGATCGTCGTCCGTCGCATGCAGAACCGTAACTTTAGCCGCGCGCTTGGCTGCATGACGCAGACGGGCCGCGAGCAGGGGATGATCCTTGCGCAGGAAGGAGCCGATCACAAATGCGCGGTCGAGCTGGCCGAATTCATCAATCGACATGCCGAGCCACGGCGTAACCTTGCCATCAAGGGCGAAGTCGGATTTGCGCAGGCGGAAATCGATATTGTTCGAACCCAGGCCGCGCATCAGCTTCTGCAGCAACGTCAGTTCTTCCAGCGTGGAATACGGAGCAGCCAGTGCTGCAACCGAGTCGGCACCATGACGGCTGATGATGTCCTTCAGGCCATGGCCGACATATTCCAGTGCCGTTTGCCAGTCCGTTTCCAGCCATTTGCCATCCTGCTTGATCATCGGGACGGTCAAACGATCGGAGCTGTTCAGGCCCTCGTAGGAGAAGCGATCCTTGTCGGACAGCCAGCATTCATTCACCGCCTCGTTTTCGAGCGGCAGCACACGCATGACCTTGCCCTGTTTCACCTGAACTATCAGATTCGCGCCTAGACCATCATGCGGGCTCACGGAACGGCGGCGGGACAGTTCCCAGGTACGCGCGCTGTAGCGGAAAGGCTTGGAAGTCAGTGCGCCGACCGGGCACAGGTCAATCATATTGCCGGACAACTCCGAGTCAACCGTCTTGCCGACGAAGGTCGTGATCTCGGAGTGCTCGCCGCGATTCAACATGCCGAATTCCATTACGCCGGCAATTTCCTGTCCGAAGCGAACGCAGCGGGTGCAGTGGATGCAGCGCGCCATTTCGCGCATGGAGATCAACGGGCCGGCATCTTTTGGAACAACCACGCGCTTCTCTTCCTCGTAGCGCGATGCCGATGGGCCATAACCAACGGCCAGATCCTGCAATTGGCACTCGCCCCCCTGGTCGCATATCGGGCAATCCAGCGGGTGATTGATGAGCAGGAATTCCATCACGCTCTTCTGCGCCTTCACCGCCTTTTCACTGCCGGTACGCACGATCATGCCATTGGTCACAGGAGTGGCGCAGGCAGGCAGCGGCTTCGGTGCCTTTTCGACTTCGACGAGGCACATGCGGCAGTTGGCCGCGATGGAGAGTTTCTTGTGATAGCAAAAATGCGGAATGTAGGTGCCAAGCTTGTTGGCAGCATCCATCACCATGCTGCCTTCCTGCACCTCGACCTTTTTGCCGTCAATTTCAATTTCGACCATGGCTATTGCCTAAGTATTTGTGGGCACGCATTGCGCACCTTGGGAATTCAGTGATCCGGCACGCACGTGCGAGCCGGAGCGATCAAACGTAAGCGGGAACGATGCAGCGCTTGTGTTCGATGTGGTATTCAAACTCGTCGCGGAAGTTCTTCACGAATGCACGGACCGGCATCGCCGCGGCGTCACCCAGTGCGCAAATCGTGCGGCCCTGGATGTTGTCCGCAATGGAGTTGAGCATGTCGAGGTCGTCTGCGCGGCCCTGACCGTGCTCGATACGATGCACCATGCGGTAAAGCCAGCCCGTACCCTCGCGGCACGGCGTGCACTGACCGCAGGACTCCTCGAAGTAGAAGTAAGACAGGCGAAGCAGCGACTTCACCATGCACCGCGTCTCGTCCATTACGATCACCGCGCCAGAGCCGAGCATGGACCCAGCTTTCGCGATCGAGTCATAGTCCATGTCGGTGTTCATCATGACGTCGCCCGTCAGCACAGGCATCGATGAACCACCGGGAATGACTGCCTTGATCTTCTTGCCGTCACGCATGCCACCGGCGAGTTCCAGCAGCTTGGCGAACGGTGTGCCAAGCGGCACTTCGTAGTTGCCCGGGCGCGCCACGTCGCCGGACATCGAGAAAATCTTCGTACCGCCGTTGTTCGGC
>DASVLM010000817.1:0-2131 GCA_036384875.1 Noviherbaspirillum sp. | reverse complement strand
GAGCAGGATCAGCAACTGGACGCAGAAGATGGTGATGTTGGCGTCCCATCTCGGCGCGATCAGCGGGATTGGTGCCTTGAACGGCTGGTAGCCGTTGTCGTCATAAGCGGCGCCACCGTAGACCGGCATGGCGATCAAGGCTGCGAAGAAAGCGGCGTAAACGATCGCGCCCATGAGCGCGACCAGATAAAGCCGCTCGACCGCCAATGGCCCTGGCCACCAGATCAACGCGAAAGCGAGGAGACCGAAACCGACATAGCTCGAGATCTGCCAGACCACGTGAAAGCGCGCGTGCGGCGTCCATTTCGGATTGGTCGCGTGTGTTTTGTTGAAGTCGGCGAACACCGTTGCGACAGCCCAACCGGCGGTCATCAACGTGAACAGGATGCGAGCCAGGAGAATGCGGTCGAGACTCACGGAAACCCCCATTTGTAGGTACCGGATTATAGCAAAAGTGCAGGGACCGTCATTCGGATTGTCGCGTCCTCAGAAAATTGAATTTGTCGGAAACAATTGGGGCAGTGGAGATTTTTAAATCGCTTTCTGTCGCATGGCGTGCCGTTGATTTGAATCAAGGCGATCGGAACCGCGCCGTTCACAAGATATAACTAGCTCGAACGGCCGTGCCGGCGGTCGTTCAAGCATTTGGAGGTGATGATGGATACGCAGGCAGTCAAAGGTAACGGGATTCAGTCGAAATTGCTCTGGGCCGCAGTCATCGCGCTTGGGGCTGTGTCCTTTGCCATCGTGGCGCTGACCCGCGGCGAGCCGGTCAACGCCGCGTGGCTCGTGATCGCGGCGGTCTGCACCTACTTCATCGCCTATCGTTTCTACGGACTGTTCATTGCCAACAAGGTGCTCGGCGTGAACGCTGCTCGGCAGACGCCGGCCTTCCGTCACAATGACGGCCTCGACTACGTGCCGACCAACAAATACGTGCTTTACGGCCACCACTTCGCGGCCATTGCCGGCGCCGGGCCTCTGGTCGGTCCGGTTCTCGCCGCGCAGATGGGCTATCTGCCGGGAACGCTGTGGATACTGGCCGGTGTCGTCTTTGCCGGCGCCGTGCAGGACATGACCGTGTTGTTCATGTCGACACGGCGCGATGGCCGTTCGCTCGGCGATATGGTCCGCTCGGAGATGGGACCGGTGGCCGGCGCCATTGCCGGCATTGGCGTGCTGCTGATCTGCGTCATCGTGCTTGCGGTGCTCGCGCTCGTCGTCGTCAAGGCGCTTGTCGGCAGTCCGTGGGGCACGTTTACCGTGTTCTGTACGATCCCGATTGCTTTGATCATGGGCATCTACACGCGGTTCCTGCGGCCCGGCCGCATCGGCGAAATGTCGGTCATCGGCGCCGTCCTGCTTCTGCTCGCGCTCATCTACGGTCGCACCGTGGCGGAAGACCCGGCAATCGCCTCCTACTTCAACCTCACCGGAACGACACTTGCGCTATCGGTCATCGGATACGGCTTTGTCGCTTCAGTGCTGCCGGTGTGGCTGCTGCTTGCCCCGCGCGACTATTTGTCAACGTTCCTGAAGATCGGCACGATTCTTCTGCTCGCGATCGGTATTTTGATCGTACGCCCCGACCTGCAGATGCCCGCCGTCACCAAGTTCATCGACGGCTCAGGACCGGTCTGGGCCGGCGGCCTGTTCCCCTTCCTATTCATCACGATTGCATGCGGCGCGGTGTCCGGCTGGCACTCGCTGATTTCCTCCGGCACCACGCCGAAGATGATCGAGAACGAGAGGCAGATCGCCTTTATCGGCTATGGCAGCATGCTGATGGAATCGTTGGTTGCCGTCATGGCAATGATCGGCGCTTCGGTTCTGCATCCTGGAATCTACTTCGCTATGAACAGTTCGGCCGGCCTCATCGGTTCGACCGCAGACCATGCGGCACAGGTGATCTCCAGCTGGGGCTTCGTGGTTACGCCCGACATGCTGACGCAGATCGCGCATGATGTCGGCGAAGCCAGCATCCTGTCGCGTACGGGCGGTGCCCCGACGCTCGCTGTTGGCATGGCGAGCATCCTGTCGAGCTTCCTCGGCGGCAAGGTGATGATGGGCATCTGGTACCACTTCATCATCCTGTTCGAAGCGCTGTTCATTCTCACGACCGTCGATGCGG
>DASVLM010000816.1:0-6316 GCA_036384875.1 Noviherbaspirillum sp. | reverse complement strand
GGCAGGACATCCAGGAAAAGGTGCTGACCTCCATGCGGGAACACAACGCTGCAGGGCTGGTGCTTTGCCCGGCATTCGATACGCCGCCCACGCTGCCCGACACGATTCGTTCCTGGGGCATTCCATTGGTGGTGACGATGCGTCCGCTGGGCGAGGGCGATTACGACATGGTGGGCTGCGATAACGTCGCCGGCATGCAGGCAGCGACCCGGCACCTCATCGAGTGCGGCCACAAGCGCATCGCATTTGTCGGAAGAAGACGCGGCAGCGCCGTGTCGGAACAGCGCATTGCAGGCTACCTGAATGCAATGCGGGAAGCTTCCCTGCCTGTAAGCGACGACTGGGTAATCGACGTACCGCTGAATGCCGCCGGCGGCCAGCAGGGCGTGTCCATCATCAATACCATGGATCCGCAGCCGACCGCCGTGGTCTGCTACAACGACTCGGTCGCCTTCGGCGTGCTCAATGAACTCGACACCCTCGGCAAACGGGCCGGACGCGATCTTGCCGTTGTCGGCTTCGATGACATTGCCGCGGCGGCGCACAGTTCTCCGCCCCTGACCTCCGTTTCCGTCGGGCCGGCCCAGCTTGGAGAAATGGCCAGCCGCATCCTTCTTAGCCGCATCAACGGAGAAGGAGACGCAGACAAGGCAAAGAAATATCTCGTCACCCCGAAGCTTGTGGTGCGCGAATCCAGCGGTCCGATGCGCGTTTCGCCCTGAGTTGCAGCGGGCCCGGCATCGTCGTTTCGACCCTATCTCGATGCCGGCACAATGCGCACCCCATCGTTCAACTGATTGCTCGGAAAGCGCACCACCGAATCGCCCTGCGCCAGGCCGGACACGATCTGCGCTTCATCCTGGTTGCGTTGCCCGAGCGTCACTTCGCGTTCCCGCGCGCGCCCCCCGTCCGCAATGAATACATGCCACGCATCGCCCACACGGAACAAGCTGCTGCCCGCCACTTTCACCACCTTGTCTTGCGACCAGATGACGATGCGTGCCTCGATGCGATAACCGTCACCCAGCGGCCCGAGCGGATCGACCGGGTCCGCGATCACGTTGACCCGCTGCTCTTCCACGCCCAGCGCGGAAATCTTGGTGAAGGCCACCGGTTCCACCAGCCGCACCCGGGCGCGCAGGCTCTTGCCGCCGCCCCAGCCTTCGAGCAGCATCAGGTTGCCGGGCCGGACCTTGACGGCATCTGTCGATAGCACGTCCACCACGATCTCGTAACGCGTCGGGTCGCCGACGGTAACCAGCGGCGTGCCGGCGGCGACTGTGCGGTTGCTTTTTTCATTCACTTTCAATACGTAGCCATCCACCGGCGACACCAGCGGCAATTCGCGTTTGCCGCCGGATTTGTCGACCGCAAACAGCGCGGCCTCCGCCGACTTCACATCGGCATTCGCTGCCTGCTCGCGGGAACGCGCTGCGGCCCACTCGGCGCGCGCAGCATTCTCGGTGGAGATGGCCTTGTCGGCGGCTTGCGGCGAAACGAACTTGTCGGCGACCAGCCGCTCGACACGGCGGCGTTCGTTCTCCGCAAATTGCAGGTCGGTTTGCGCGCGCTGCACGCGCAGGGCGGCTTCGCGTGCGAGCGCCTTCGTGGCGTCGAGCCGGGCGCTTGCTTCCTGCCGCTGGCGCGCGTCCATCGGCAGCGGGTCCAGCACGGCGACCACCTCGTTCTGCTTCACCGGATCGCCGTCATGCAGTTCCACCCGTTGCAGTTCCGCCGCAACAGGCGCGGCGACGATGTACTTGTCATGCACCCGCACCTGGCCCTGGTTGTCTACGGTGACCTGCATCGGTCCTTGCGTCACCGTGGCAAGTTCCACCTTGACGGGATTGGGTGCGAACAGGAACCAGAGCAACGCTACCGCCAGCACAGCGGCAATCGCCGCGCCGGCGACAGTACGCATGCGCACCGGGCGGCGTGCGTTGGCGCTCGTTTCGGTTTCCGGGGTTTCGCTGCGGGTATCCATGGGCGGTTACTTATTCACGGGTTTTCAGGACTTCAATCAGGTCGAGCTTTTGCACCTTGCGCCAGACGGCAAAGCCGGACGCGACTGCAGAGCCGATCACCACCGCAATCGAGATCAGGAAAGTGCGGCCGCTGACGATCAAGGGAATGCGGAACAGTTCCTGGCTGAGCAGCACTGAAAGCAAGGCCGACAAGGCGTAGCCGATTGCGCAGCCGAGCGGAATCGCGGCCAGCGTCAGCAGGCTTTGCTCACCGAGCAGCATGCGGCCGACTTCGGCGCGACTGAAGCCGAGGATGCGCAGGCTGGCAAGCTCGATTGCATGCTCGGAAAGCGCGAGGCGCGCCGAGTTGTAGATCACGCCCATGGCAATCACGCAGGCGAAGGCCACCAGCACGTAGGTGTTGATCTTCATGTTCTCCGCCACCGTTGTCAGGAAGCTTTGCAACGTGGCTTCGCGCAGGTTGACGCTGCGTATCGCCGGTACTGTCTTCAGCATGCGGTACAGCGTCGCTTGTTGCGCAGGGTCGACCGCGAGGAAGGCACCGGATGTGGTGTCCGGCTCCGACATCAGCCGTGCAAGCGCCTGGCGGTCCATGTAGGAAAAGGTGCCGATCGGCTCGTCGACGATTTTGCTGACGCGGACGGTCACTGTCTGTCGCCTGCCCTGGAGTAGGTCCATTGTTATTACATCGCCGGCCTTTGCGTCCAGGATATCGGCCAGCACCTTGGTAAGCACGATGCCGCCTTGGGGTAGCTCCACCGGCTTTTCCCGTTCGTCCAGCACGATGCGCAGTTGGCGGTCCGGCGCGAGACCGTAGATCACGGTTTTTTTGGTACGGTGCCGGTAATGCATCCTGACCGCCGCCGTCGAGAACGGCTCGACACGCAGCACGCCGGGCAGCGAGTCAAGCTCATTGGCTACTGACACGTCGCGTGCCTCGTTGAAGACCAAGGTCACGTCGTCACGCTGCGCCACGCGGAATTGCAGGCGAATGATTTCGTTCAGTGCGTCGAAGGTGTATTGGCCGCTCACCATCAGCGAGATTGCCAGTGCAAGGCCGAGGATGGACAGCAGCGACTTGGCCGGATTCCGTTCAAGGTTGCGCAGGATCATGCGCAGGGACAAGGGCATGAAGCGCTGCAGGCCAAGCCGCTCCAACGGTCCGGGCTTGAAACGCGGCGGCGATTCGGGACGCATTGCTTCGGCCGGCGCCAGCGCCAGCACACGCATGACGGCGAGCATCGCGCCGGCTACCGCCGCCAGCGTGGCGGCCAGCAGTGAAACTGAGATGGAAAACCCGGACAACAGCATGTTCAGCGCGGGGAAGTGGTAGAACTGCACATACAGCCACGCCAGCCCGTTCCCCAGCCACACTCCAAGTGCGATGCCGAACACCGCGCCGGTCATCACTGTCAGCAGCGCGAATTTCAGGTAATGCAGGCCGACCGCAATGCTGCTGTAACCGAAGCTCTTGAGCAGGGCAATCTGCGCGCGCTGCAACGCGGTAATGCGCAGCAGCACGTTGTGGATGAGGAAGGCCGCCACGCAAAGGAAGATTGCGGGAATGATGGTCGCGCTGACGCGGTTCTGCGCCAGCTCGTTGTCGAGGAAGTGATGCGACACCTGTTCCTTTCGGCCGTATGCACCAAGCGAGCCGTAAGGAGCCAGCAGATGATCGAGCTGTTCAATCACGCGTTCTTCGCTGGCATGCGGCGCCAGCGTGACTGCCAGATCGTTGAAGGCATCGCGCATATCCATCGCACCGGCGAGCTGGTCGCGCGCCATCCACAGCACACCGAAGCGCCGGTTGTCGGGAAAACTGTTGCCGTTCATTTCCGCGACGTACTCGGGCGAGATCGCGATACCGACAATCTGCAGCTGTTCCTTCTTGCCGTTGATGACGGCGTGCAGCCTGTCGCCGGGATGCAGCTTGTTTGCCTGCGCGAATGCTTCGCTCGCCAGCGCTTCGTTGCTTCCTTCCGGGAGCGGCAGGCGCCCCGAACGCAGGTGAACACGATTGAGGCCGGTGCCGGGCTTGTCAGGGAGGGAAACGAGGCGGCCGGTGGCGGGTTCATCGAGGCCGGGTACATCGAGCGAGGCATCGAACACCACCCGGCCATCGGCTTCGTTGATACCGGGGATGGCCTGCACGCGTGCCAGCAGCGATGTCGGCGCGCGCTTGAGGTTGACGAATACATCTGCGAAGCGATAGTGCTCGTAGTACGACGCCTGGGCCGCGAGCAGCGCTTCGTATCCGCCGCGCATGGTGACGAAGGTGGCGATGCCGCACATCGCCACCACCGCGATCGCAAACGCCTGGCCGCGCATGCGCCACAGGTCGCGCAGCAATTTGCGGTCGATGGCTCGCAGCGCATTCACCATGCCATGTCCTCCGGCGACAACCGGCGCTCGTTGCGCACGATGTGCGTAATGCTGCCGCTGCTGAGGTAGACCACGCGATGCGCCATGCCGGCGATGGCGGCATTGTGTGTGATGACCACCGTCGTCGTACCGAGCTCGCGGTTGATGCGGTCGAGCACCTGCAACACCAGCTTGCCGGTATGGAAGTCGAGCGCGCCCGTGGGTTCGTCGCACAAGAGCACATCCGGACGCTTGGCCACTGCACGCGCTATCGCCACGCGCTGCTGTTCGCCGCCCGACAGCTGTGCGGGGAAGTGATGCATGCGGTCGCCAAGATCGACCAGCTTCAATGCCTCGGCCGCGTCCATCGGGTCGGCGCTTATCTCGGTGACCAGCTCGACGTTCTCCAGCGCGGTGAGGCTGGGAATCAGGTTGTAGAACTGGAACACGAATCCGACGTGTTCGCGCCGAAAGCGGGTCAGGGCGGCGTCGTTGGCGCTGGTAAGGTCGTGATCCAGGTAATTCACGGTGCCGGCACTCGGCACGTCGAGGCCGCCGAGGATGTTGAGCAGCGTCGATTTGCCGCTGCCCGACGCGCCGAGCAGGACGACGAATTCACCGTCGTACAGGTCCAGATCGACATTGCGCAACGCCGGCACCTGCACTTCGCCCATCGTGTAGATGCGCGAGACGCCGTGCAGGCGGAATACCGCGTTGCCGGGAGCGGACGACAGCTTGGTAGCAGCTTGCGTAGGCATGCGGAAAGCCCGAGAGGTGATGACCTACCGTAATCGCCGCACGCCGGGATTTCACTGATCCAGGTCAAGCAGCGCGGTGCGATGCCGGAAAACAGCAGTATCACCTCCTCGCGATCAATGCCGCTCATTGTTGCTTCCCTGCGCCTGACCGCACCAACATGGCTTCGTTTCTCCCTTTTCGGGGCAGCCAGGGGTTATTCCGGCTCCGAATCCGGGCTGTACTCCGAACCCGACACGAACTCGGGGAGCCTATCGCGTTGGGCAAAAGATGCTCTACCACGAAACGCCCCTCTAAGATTTTCGGCTGCATAATCTTTCATGACGGGCTCGTCAGGGTTGTAGTACCGCCCCCCTGTTTCGGACTTCTTGTAATAGTTTTCCTGCTCTTCAATCGCGGTGATGATTTGGTTCGCGATGTGCTCTGGAATACCGAAGGGCGCATAGGATGCAATGCGGGAAACCAGCTTTTTGGCAGCGAAATTGGCTGACTTGTGCTTTTCGTCGAAATCCGCATCTTTATACAGCTGACAGGTAAGTTTTGTGAGTTCCAGACAAATCGCATCTTTTTTAGCAGGGACGTATTTGGCTAACGAGCTGAGCCAGCGAATTGCCTCTTGCTGCTCCTCCTTTGCCTCGAGCGGGAATTTGGCGATAGCGGGCGACAGGGGCAGGATCGTTTCGATGATGCTCTCCGCATCGGCATTACCCATTGCCACAATGGCGCGCTGCCTGAAATTCAATTTGGGCAAGCCACTTCGATTTTCCTTTACTTGCCTGGCCCCCTGTAGAAATTGCCGCAGGATACTAACCTTGTCTTGCTCCGAAAGAGATTCGGGAGCTGCGCTGCTTGCCCTGGTGTAGGCGGCTTCAAGCAAGGTACAAGCGGCCTCATATTTCGGCTTGTTAATGTTTCGTGCCAGCAGCCGTTGGAAATCCGTTGCAGTGTAATTCGCTCTAGGCGCGTGAGGGGCGCTGGAGGGACCTGCCGCGGTGCTTCCGCTGCTTTGCACTGGTGGCGGCAGTTGCGGACCTTGCGGTGGATTGGACGAGTAGGCAGGCTGCAGACCTGATGGCGGCACGGAGGATGTCGAGTTCAACATGGTGTTTTAGAAGTATTGACAAAGAGATTTTTCGTTTCATCGCACATACGCTGACTTCATGCATTCCGAGATGACCGGCGATCGGAAATGACGGGGGCAACTAGCGGTGCTT
>DASVLM010000815.1:0-5314 GCA_036384875.1 Noviherbaspirillum sp. | reverse complement strand
GATCGTCGGCTGCGCCAACCAGGCCGGCGAGGACAACCGCAATGTCGGCCGCATGGCCGCGCTGCTTGCCGGCCTGCCGGTCGATGTGCCGGCCAACACCGTCAATCGCTTGTGCGGCTCCAGCCTGGATGCGGTCGGCATCGCGGCGCGCAGCATCAAGTCCGGCGAGGCGCAGCTCGTCATTGCCGGCGGCGTCGAAAGCATGACCCGCGCGCCCTTCGTCATGGGCAAGGCCGACAGCGCGTTCTCGCGCACGGCAAAGATCGAAGACACCACCATCGGCTGGCGCTTCGTCAATCCGTTGATGAAGGAAAGATACGGCATCGATTCCATGCCGGAGACGGCTGAAAACGTCGCCACCGATTTCCAGATCGGCCGTGCCGACCAGGATGCCTTTGCGCTGCGCAGCCAGCAGCGCTGGGCGGCAGCCAATGCCGCAGGGCTGTTCGCAACGGAGATCGTGCCGGTTGCCGTTCCACAAAAGAAGGGCGACGCAAAACTGTTCAGCGTCGATGAGCATCCGCGCCCGGAAACCTCGTTGGAAACGCTGGCGAAGCTCAAGGGCGTAGTGCGCCCGGACGGCACCGTTACCGCCGGCAATGCCTCCGGCGTCAATGACGGCGCCTGCGCGATCCTGCTGGCTTCTGCCGCAGCAACCGACAAGTACGGCCTGAAGCCGCGTGCCCGTGTGCTGGGCATGGCAACCGCGGGCCTTGCGCCGCGCATCATGGGTTTCGGCCCGTCGCCCGCTTCGAAGAAGGTGCTGGCGCAGGTAGGGTTGAAGATCGAGCAGATGGACGTGATCGAGCTGAACGAAGCGTTCGCCGCGCAGGCACTGGCCGTGACGCGCGACCTCGGCTTGCCTGACGACGCGTCGCACGTGAACCCGAACGGCGGCGCGATTGCGATCGGCCATCCGCTCGGCGCTTCCGGTGCACGCCTCGTGACTGCGGCGCTCAACCAGCTCGAACGTACTGGCGGCCGCTATGCGCTGTGCACGATGTGCATCGGCGTCGGCCAGGGCATTGCCCTCGTGATCGAGCGCGTGTAAGCGGCAGCGAAGAGCAAGGATCACAGGCCGGCAGAACATGCCGGCTTCGACAATCAGACCGGCAACCAAGACCGGCAGACGGTTAGAAAGCAACAGCAGCATTCCCCACTGTAGGCATTTCTTTTTTATTTGGACGTTGGAGACAAAGATGACAAAAAAATTGCTTGGCAAGCTACTGGTGGCAGGCGCCGTGATGTCGGCCGCCTTCTCTTCCTTTGCAGCGGACACGATCAAGATCGGTTCGGTGTTGTCGGTGAGCGGCCCGGCGGCCTTCCTTGGCGATCCCGAGTTGAAGACGCTGCAGACCTATGTCGACAAGATCAATGCGGAGGGCGGCGTGCTCGGCCGCAAGCTGGAACTCGTGCACTACGACGACGGCAGCGAATCCAACAAGGCCAACAGCTTCACCAAGCGCCTCATCGAATCCGACAACGTCGACATCATTCTCGGCGGTACGACCACCGGCGCGACGATGGCCATGGTGCCGTTGGTCGAAAAGGCCGGCGTGCCGTTCATCTCGCTGGCAGGTGCGGTCGTGATCATCGAACCGGCCAAGAAGTGGGTGTTCAAGACGCCGCATACCGACCGCATGGCCGCTGAAAAAGTCTTCGAGGACATGAAGAAGCGCGGCATCAGCAAGGTCGGCCTGCTCTCCGAAACGAGCGGCTTCGGCCAGTCCGGCCGCAAGGAAGCGCAGGGCGTCGCGGGCAAGTACGGCGTCACCCTGGTGGCCGATGAAACCTACGGTCCGAAGGATACCGACATGACCGCCCAGCTCACCAAGATCAAGAGCGCGCCCGGCGTGCAGGCGATCTTCGTGTTCGGCCTTGGCCAGGGCCCGGCCATCGTCACCAAGAACTATGGCCAGCTCGGTGCAACATTGCCGCTGTATCAGTCGCATGGCGTGGCTTCCGATGAATTCATCAAGCTGGCCGGCAAGGCCGCGGACGGCATCCGCCTGCCGACGCCGGCGATGCTGGTCGCCAATGCCTTGCCCGCGAACGATCCGCAGAAGCCGGTGGTGGTCAATTACAACAAGACCTACCGCGACAAGTTCAAGGCCGAACCGTCCACTTTCGGCGGCTATGCCTATGACGCGCTCATGCTGGCAGTCGATGCCATGAAGCGCGCCAAGTCCACCGACAAGGACAAGGTCCGCGCCGCCATCGAGCAGACCAAGGGCTTCGTCGGCACCACCGGTGCATTCAACATGACTGCCGCCGACCACATGGGCCTCGACCTCTCCGCGTTCCGCATGGTTGAAGTCAAGAACGGCGACTGGCAGCTGCTGAAGTAAGACCGCCTGCCTGCGCGCCCGGCCCGCTGCTGATGCGGCAGGCCGGGCGCGGCATCAACAACACGCTCTGCGGAGACGACGCATGTTTGCCCAATTCCTGCAATTCCTCTTTTCGGGGATCACGGTCGGCGCAGCCTACGCCCTGGCGGCGCTCGGTTTCACGATCATCTACAACACCAGCAGCGTGATCAACTTCGCGCAAGGCGAGTTCATCATGCTGGGCGGCATGCTGTCTGCGGTGATGCTGTCGGCCGGGGTGCCATTGCCGATTGCGATTGCGCTTGCGATCATCGCGACCGGCATCGTCGGCCTGGTACTGGAAAAGCTCGTGATCGAGCCGGCGCGCAATGCCGAGGTGGTGACGCTGATCATCATCACCATCGGCGCGTCGCTCACCCTGCGCGGCCTGGTGCAGGTGTTCCTGGGCAAGGGCAATCGTGCGCTGCCCGCATTCTCGGGCGAGACGCCGATTCGCATCCTCGGCGCCAGCCTGCTGCCGCAAAGCCTGTGGGTGCTGGGCGTGGCGCTGGCAATCGTTGCTGTCCTCGGCTGGTTCTTCACCCGCACGGTGTTGGGCAAGGCCATGCTCGCGACTTCCTACAACAAGCTGGCCGCGCAACTCGTCGGCATCAACACCAAGCTGATCCTGCTGCTGTCCTTCGGCCTCTCCGCCGTGCTCGGTGCGGTGGGCGGCATCATCCTGGCGCCGATCACGTATACCTCGTATGACATCGGCATCATGCTCGGCATCAAGGGCTTCGTTGCGGCTGTGCTGGGCGGACTTGGCGGCGGCGTCGGTGCCGTGGCAGGTGGTCTGCTCCTCGGCGTGGCCGAGTCGATGGGAGCGGGTTACATCTCGTCGGCTTACAAGGACGCGGTGCCCTTCGTGCTGATCCTGCTCATCCTGTTTTTCCGTCCGAGCGGCTTGTTCGGCGCCAAAGTGTCGGAGCGTGTATGAAAACTTCCCCTTCATTTATCGCAGCCGCGGTGAGCGCCAAGCCGGCGGCCATGCCGGCGGTGAATTCGTTCGCCCGCTACAAGGGCCTGGCAGTGCTGGCCGTATTTGCCATGCTGCTGCCGCTGGTGCTGCCCAATTCCTTCTATTTCGACGTGGCGATCCGCATTGCGATCAATGCCATCGTGGTGATCGCGCTGAACCTGCTGATGGGTTACACCGGCCAGGTGAGCCTTGGCCACGCGGGCTTCCTCGGCATCGGCGCCTATTCGTCGGCAGTGCTCACCAGCCAGTACAACTGGTCGCCGATGGCAGCGCTGCTGGGCGGTGCCGTCGCGGTGGGCGTGCTTGCCTTCATCGTGGCTCGCCCCATCCTGAAGCTGAAGGGCCACACGCTGGCGATGGCCACGCTCGGCCTTGGCGTCATCATCTCGATTGCCCTGACCAACGAAGCACAGTTCACCGGCGGCCCCGACGGCATGGCAGTGCCTTCGCTCGAACTGTTCGGCTGGACGGTAAACGGCGAGCGGCAATGGTACGGGCTGATCGCGGTGTTGCTGGTGCTGGTCACGCTTGCTGCGATCAATCTCATCGATTCGCCGGCCGGCCGCGCATTGCAGGCGATCCACGGCTCCGAGATCGCTTCGCGCGTTGCCGGCGTCGACACCACGCGACTGAAGGTGCGCATCTTCGTGCTGTCGGCAGTCGTCGCCAGCCTCGCAGGCAGCCTGTCGGCGCATTACGTCGGCTTCATCACGCCCGGCATCGCAGGCTTCTTCCATTCCATCGAGCTGGTGACGATGGTGGTGACCGGCGGCATGGCATCGATATTCGGTTCCATCGTCGGTGCTGCCTTGCTGACGCTGCTGCCGCAGGTGCTCTCCACCTTCGAAGGTTGGGAAACCGTGGTGTTCGGCGTGATCCTGATGGCGACCATGATCTTCATGCCCAAGGGCCTCGTGCCAACGCTGGCGCAACACTTCGGCAAGCGCGGAGACTGACATGCTGAGCATACGAAACCTGAGCAAGACCTTCGGCGGCGTGAAGGCGGTGCAGGATGTCAGCATCGACATCAAGGCCGGCTCCATCCATTCGGTGATCGGCCCCAATGGCTCCGGCAAGACCACGCTGTTCAACCTGATCACCGGCGTCTACACGCCCACGACCGGCGAGATCCTGTTCCGCGACGAGAACGTGGCCGGCAAGCCGCCGGAGGAGCTGGCGCGTCGCGGCATGAGCCGCACCTTCCAGAACCTGCAGGTCTGCATGAACATGAGCGCGCTGGAAAACGTGATGGTCGGCGCGCACCTGCGCCTGAACGAGAGCCTCATCGCCGGCCTCTTGCGGTTGCCCGGCCTGCGTCGCACCGACAGCGCCTGCCGCGAGGAAGCCGCCGAGCTGATGCACTTCGTCGGCGTCGGCAAGTACGTCGGCCATGCCGCCAGCCAGATGCCGTACGGCGCGCTGAAGCGCCTCGAAATCGCGCGCGCACTGGCGGCCCGCCCGCAAGTGCTGCTGCTGGATGAACCCGCCGCCGGCCTCAACCATACCGAAACCGGCGAGATCGAAAGCCTGATCCGGAAGGTTGCCGACTCCGGCGTGACGGTGGTGCTGGTGGAACACGACATGAAACTGGTGATGAATCTATCCAACCACATCTCCGTGCTCGACTACGGAAAGAAGCTGGCTGAAGGCACGCCCGCCGAGGTCCGCGCCAACCCTGATGTGATCGCCGCCTATCTTGGCGCATCGGCTTGAGGAGAACGCATGGAAGCCCTGAACATCATCAGCGCGGAGCATCGCGGCATGTGGCGGCTTGCGACCGCCCTCGACAGCATCGCGCAGGAAATCGGCAAGAGCGGCCAGGCTGGCAGTGCAGCGTCCGCCGAGGTCGCGGCCATGATGCTGGAGTACCTCAGCTCCTACATCGACCGCATGCACCATCCAAAGGAAGACGAATTCCTGTTCCGCCTGCTGCGCCTGCGCGATCCGGACGCCGGCGCCGACATCG
>DASVLM010000814.1:0-3350 GCA_036384875.1 Noviherbaspirillum sp. | reverse complement strand
GTTTCATCGACAACCGCGGCCATGATGCCCGGCAGTGGCAGCGTGCACGAACCCGGGACCATCGGCGTGGCGCCCGGCAGCGGGGTGATCATGTGGCCGCCGGTTTCGGTCTGCCAGAAGGTATCGGCGATCGGGCACTTTTCGCGACCAATGTTCTTGTAGTACCACATCCAGGCTTCCGGATTGATCGGCTCGCCGACCGAACCGAGCAGGCGCAGCGAGGACAAGTCGTACTTGCTCGGATGCACGTTGGCGTCGGCTTCGGATGCCTTGATCAGCGAGCGGATCGCCGTCGGTGCGGTGTAGAAAATCGTGGCCTTGTGCTTCTGGATCATGTCCCAGAAGCGGCCAGCGTTCGGGTAGGTCGGCACGCCTTCGAACACGATCTGCGTGGCGCCTACCGCCAGCGGGCCGTAGGCAATGTAGGTATGGCCGGTGACCCAGCCGATGTCGGCGGTACACCAGAAGACGTCGTTGGGCTTGATGTCGAAGGTCCACTTCATCGTGAGCATCGCCCACAGCAGGTAGCCGCCGGAAGCGTGCTGCACGCCCTTGGGCTTGCCGGTGGAACCGGAAGTGTAGAGGATGAAGAGCGGATGTTCGGCATCGACCGGCTCGGGCGCGCATTCGGTCGACTGGCTGTCAAGCACATCGTGCAGCCAGAGGTCGCGGCCGGCAACCATGTTGATGTTGCCACCGGTGCGCTTGTAGACGACGACGTTCTTCAGCGTGTCGCAATCGCCCATGGCGATGGCTTCGTCGACGATGGCCTTCAGCGGGAGATGCTTGCCACCGCGTGCCTGCTCGTCAGCGGTGATGACAGCAACCGCGCCGGCATCGATGATGCGCTCCTGCAGCGACTTGGCGGAGAAGCCGCCGAACACCACGGAGTGGGTGGCGCCGATGCGGGCGCAGGCCTGCATCGCGGCGATGCCTTCGACGGACATCGGCATGTAGACGACCACGCGGTCGCCCTTCTTGATGCCCAATGACTTCAGGCCGTTGGCGAACTGGCAGACTTTGGCATGCAGTTCCTTGTAAGTGACCTTGGTGACCTTGCCATCGTCGGCTTCGAAAATGATGGCAACCTTGTCGGCATTACCGTTTTCGAGATTGCGCTCGAGGCAGTTGTGGGAGACGTTGAGCTGGCCGTCTTCGAACCACTTGTAGAACGGCGCGTTACTCTCGTTCAGGGTCTTGGTGAACGGCTTTTGCCACAGCAGGTTCTCGCGTGCCAGCCTGGCCCAGAAACCCTCGTAGTCGCGCTCCGCTTCCGCGCACATGGCCTTGTACGCCTCCATGCCGGAAATCGCGGCGTTCTTGACGAAATCCGCGGGCGGATCGAAGACGCGATTTTCTTGTTTTGAGGTGTCGATGTCGGGCATGGTTTATCTCCAGATACGATTGATGATAGTAATGGTGCGAAGGTAGCTTTTTACGCTTACTTAACCCTTACACTGGTCGTTCCGTCAAGCCTTCCGGCGCAGCACAGTCGTTCGATTCTCCAGCGTTGACGCGGATTTCCGGGCATCACCTCGACCCGGCGTTGTCGATATTGCATCAGCGTGAAAGCTCCCCGGCGAAGGTGCGGGGAAGTGTAAAATGTCCGGGTTTCAAGTTCCGGCTGTAGTCCATCCACTACCCTGCTTTAGAGAGGCGGACGATGCTTTCCGGTGCATCCGGCTTGCGCGCACTGCCCATGCATTGAATTCTCACAGCAACCTCAGACCACATCATGACTATCATCAAGCAAGAAGACCTGATTGAATCCGTCGCGGCCGCGCTGCAGTACATCAGCTACTACCACCCGGTGGATTACATTCAGCACCTGGCGCGCGCCTATGAAGCCGAGCAGAGCCCGGCGGCGAAGGATGCAATCGCGCAGATCCTGACGAACTCGAAGATGTGCGCCGAAGGCAGGCGCCCGATCTGCCAGGACACCGGCATCGTCAACGTCTTCCTGAAGATCGGCATGGATGTGCGCTTCGAAGGCTTCCCCGGTTCGATCACCGATGCGGTCAATGAAGGCGTGCGCCGCGGCTACCTGCATCCGGACAACGTGCTGCGCGCATCAGTCGTCGCCGACCCGCAATTCGAGCGCAAGAACACCAAGGACAACACCCCGGCCGTCGTGCACATGGAACTGGTGCCGGGCAATACGGTGGAAGTGCAAGTTGCTGCCAAGGGCGGCGGCTCCGAGAACAAGACCAAGTTCGTGATGCTGAACCCGTCCGATTCGCTGGTCGACTGGGTGCTGAAGACCGTGCCGACGATGGGCGCCGGCTGGTGCCCGCCGGGCATGCTCGGCATCGGCATCGGCGGCACTGCCGAGAAGGCGATGCTGATGGCGAAGGAATCGCTGATGGAAGACATCGACATGTACGAGCTGAAGAAGCGCGGTCCGCAGAACAAGACGGAAGAACTGCGCCTCGAGCTGTGCGAGAAGGTCAATGCACTCGGCATCGGCGCGCAGGGCCTGGGCGGCCTCACCACCGTGCTGGATGTGAAGATCAAGATGTACCCGACGCACGCTGCCTCCAAGCCGGTGGCAATGATCCCGAACTGTGCGGCGACCCGCCATGCGCACTTCGTGCTCGACGGCTCCGGCCCGGCCTACATCGAACCGCCGTCACTCTCCGAGTGGCCGGACGTGCAGTGGACGCCGGATACCGAGAAGTCCAAGCGCGTCGATTTGAACACGCTGACCAAGGAAGAAGTCGCCTCCTGGAAGCCGGGCCAAACCCTGCTCCTGAACGGCAAGATGCTGACCGGCCGCGACGCCGCGCACAAGCGCATCCAGGACATGCTGGCCAAGGGCGAGAAGCTGCCGGTGGACTTCACCAACCGCGTGATCTACTACGTCGGCCCGGTCGATCCGGTGCGCGATGAAGTTGTCGGCCCCGCAGGCCCGACTACCGCGACCCGCATGGACAAGTTCACCGACATGATGCTGGAAAAGACCGGCCTGATCGCGATGATCGGCAAGGCCGAGCGTGGCCCGGTCGCGATCGAGTCGATCAAGAACCACAAGTCAGCCTATTTGATGGCGGTCGGCGGTTCGGCTTACCTCGTGTCGAAAGCGATCAAGTCGGCCAAGGTTCTCGGCTTTGCCGACCTTGGCATGGAAGCGATCTACGAGTTCGAAGTGAAGGACATGCCGGTGACGGTGGCGGTCGATTCCAACGGCATTTCGGTGCACAACACCGGTCCGAAGGAATGGTCCGAGCGCATCGCTTCGGGCAAGGCAGTCAACATCCCGGTGACGACGGCCTGAGATTGAGCGCATCCGCTGCAAACAACGCAATGGGGCCCAAAGGCCCCATTGGCGTTTTTGATTCCGGCTTGGGGGG
>DASVLM010000813.1:0-2892 GCA_036384875.1 Noviherbaspirillum sp. | reverse complement strand
CGAACAGCATGTCGATATCTTCCCGCAGACGCGCGACCCAAGGGCGGCTGAACGCGCCCTTGAGGGCGGTAATTCCGTCGCCGTACAGGCTGCCCATGATCGAAGCTGCGTCGAATTCGTCCCGGCGCGGGAGGAGCACTGCGTTCATACATATTCCTTTTGCAATGAATGGCATGGAGGAGGCGTGACCGATACCGGAACGTTCGTCTGGATGGATGCCTCGGAGCAGCAGACAGGCTTATCCCGGAAAAGTGCAGTGGCGTTAGAAGAAAATTTCCATTCTTCGTCAAAGCGCCAATCAAACCAGCGGGTTGGAAACACGCTGTTACCAGTTTCGAGAACCAATAGTGAACTCAGGGAAAAATTTCCAATCAGATCCCTAAAGTTCGGATTGTCTATCGCCGATAAGTGTTCAAGAGCCGGAAAAAAATTTTTAAAATTTTTTAGCTCAAACCCTAAAGTTCGGAGTTTTGCTGCCGTTATACAACACATGAGCGTGATCAGACGTCTTGTTTAATGCGCTCTTGCGACATGATTGATTGCAAGAAATTTAATTTTTCTTGGTGCCGTTGCAGTTGCAAGCTTGTGCAAAAAGTTTGTTGAATCAGCCGCAAGCCTAATATTTACGCGGGTTTTCGCGCTTCCTCGAAAGTGCGACATCGTTGCTGCCTGGTGTTTGTAAGACAAACGCCTACAGGCGGCATGGTCGCGTCTCTGTCGCAAAATACAGTCCTTCACCTATTTCCCCTCAGCAAGCCCCCGCGCAGAATGCATTTCAACGGGGATGCAATCCTGTCTCCCCGGCGGTTAACGGATATGGGGAATAGCAAAATGACCACGAGCGATATGATTGCCGAGATTCGTGATGCCAACCTGAGCTACTTGATGCTGGCGCAGCAAATGATTCGCGCCGACAAGGCAAGCGCCGTTTTTCGACTTGGTATCAGCAGCGAGATTGCCGACTTGCTCGAAGGCATGAATAATGCTCAGATCTTGAAGCTGGCAAGCGCCAACATGATGCTGGCGCGCTTCAGGTTCGACGACGGCAATGTCTTGGGAATGTTGACGGATTACAACAAAACCCGCGAATTGACGCATTCTCACGCGGCAATTCTCATGGCAGGTCAGTCGGTGGAGGATGTTGCCTGACACAATAGCGCACAGTGCAGGGCATCAATACGAGGCGAAAATGACAAAGAAAAGCGTGGTCACGGAAGCACAGGAAATCCAACTCGCCATCGAACTCATCAATCTTGGCGCGCGCCTGCAGCTGCTGGAGTAGGAGACTTCGCTGTCGCGCGAGCGCCTGCTCAAGCTCTACAAGGAACTGAAGGGTGTGTCGCCGCCCAAGGGGATGCTGCCTTTCTCGACCGACTGGTTCATTACCTGGCAGCCGAACATCCATTCTTCGCTGTTCATCAATATCTACAAATATCTGATTGAGCATGCCCAGATCTCCGGCATCGAAGCCGTGATGAAGGCCTACAAGCTTTATCTGGAGCAGGTCGAACCCGATCCCCAGGGCGAGCCTGTGCTGTCGCTGACGCGCGCCTGGACGCTGGTTCGCTTCTTCGAAAGCAAGATGCTCGACACCGCGCCATGCTGCAAATGCGGCGGGGAATTCGTGGTACACAAGCTCGACTTGCATCAGGATTATGTCTGCGGCTTGTGCCATATGCCGTCTCGCGCCGGCAAAACCAAGAAGGCAAAGGAAGAGGCGGCGCTGATGCCGCCGGCGCAGCCCGTCTGAATCCATTCATTGATTTGATCGACAATGCGCGGCAACCGCGTCGACGCGAGTTCGCCGCGTACGAGATCCCTACTTGAAACTCCCGCTATCCGCGCATTGCTGTTCCAATTGCTCGCGCTGATCGTGGTCGCATCTGTTGCGATAAGCCTTTCGATTTTTGCGGACTTGGACGTGCCGCTTCTCGCGGCAGCCGGATTGCAAGGCCTGCTTGCTGCACTGTTGTCCCGGCGCTACCTCGCGTCGTGGTGGTTCGGCATCCAGTTCCTGTTCCCGGTAGGAGCTGTCGCGTTCAATGCGTTCCATCTGCCGCCGGCAATCTATCTCTGCGGCTTCTTTGTATTCGTCGCCCTGTATTGGTCGACGTTTCGTACGCAGGTTCCATTTTATCCGTCGAACAGGATGGTCTGGAATGAGGTGGCCAACATGTTGCCCGCTGATCGGCCATTGCGTTTCATCGATATCGGCAGTGGCTTCGGCGGCTTGGTGATGCATTTAGCTGCGCTACGGCCTGATAGTGCATTCATGGGTATCGAACTTGCACCGCTGCCATGGCTGGCGAGCCGCATCCGGGCGTCTGTACTAGGCAGCACAGGGGCGTTCCTTCGCGGGGACTATAACGCCCTCGATTTTTCACAGTTCGATGTCGTCTTCGCTTACCTGTCTCCCGCGGCCATGCCGGCATTGTGGCGCAAGGCGCGGTCAGAAATGCGTCCCGGCGCGCTGTTGCTAAGCTACGAATTTCCTATTCCCGAGACTGAGCCGCAGGTCATTCTGCATTGCGGCAGGCGCGGTGAGGCGCTCTATATCTGGAAAATGTAGAGCGCCGCTCAAGTTTTATCCACTCAAGTCGTAACCGTTTTGAAGGAGGTTTATTCGCCTTGCGTCTGCTTGCGCGCATGTTTGAGTTGTGATCCTCCTCGCGAATTGGCAAAATGATTGAACAAAGGAAATGAAAACATCTAATCACCGGAGCACGTCACCTTGTTAGTCATTGCCGGATACATCATCGTTCTCGCTTCTGTTTTCGGCGGATTTGCAATGAGCGGCGGCCATCTGGGGGCACTCTTCCAGCCCCTGGAGTTGCTCATGATCGGCGGTGCCGCCGCCGGTGCCTTCTTCGTCGGCAATAACGGCAAGGCCAT
>DASVLM010000812.1:0-3733 GCA_036384875.1 Noviherbaspirillum sp. | reverse complement strand
GCAGCGTACGCAGTACTGCCGCGTCGTCGTGAAGGTGTCCGCCGTGCAGGGAAACGAAATGCGAGGCAGGTGTGTTGCGGGGAAGCTGCTCAGACGTCGGCTGGTCGTCGCCCGGCAGCGCGCCGGCAGTGCGGAAGATCGCGAGCAGATCGAGTCCGGGGCGTTGCGCGAGGCGGCGGAAGAAGGGAATCCGGTGGAGCGGCAATTCATTCGATACGACGACGATCTTCAGCATGGAATCTCCTAACGGCCTTCACTCGGCTGCCGCCGGTCGCCGGCGCTTGTGCAACTGACGCAAGGTGCGCAACATCAGCAACATTCGCACGAGTGCGCCCACCACCGGCTGCTTCTCCCGCTCCGGCGCCAGCATCCAGTACTTGGCCGTGCGCACTGCGGCGAAGGCCCAGTTGCGCATGACGGGCACCGCATGCCGCAGCATGGCGGCGCGCGAGCGATATATGGTCAATCGTGCAAGATCGACCTGCACACCCTGCAGCATGTATTTGTAGGGCAGGCGTCCCCAGAGCAGGTGGAACTCGCGGCCGCCGCGTGCAATGCAGTCGCAGATGGTGAGGTAGCAGGACAGGATGCCCAGCCGCCATTCGTCGTAGGCCGGATCGTGAGCATTGACCTGCGAAAAAAAATTGTCGCCAAAGCGCGCATAGATTGCACCGGCGCATATCTTGCCGTCGACGCGAATGAGGGAGATGAAGCCGCATTCCCGCACCAGGCGCAGCAGCCGCATCGTTTCCGCTTCATCGAGGTAGGACGTCTTGCCCAGCAAGGCCATGCGTGCATGGTTGAGTGCAACGATGGCGCGCAAGTCCTGTTCCTGTATCTCTTGTCCGGCATGGACCTCGAAGCGGAACGACGGCAGGCCGCGCTCGGCGCGATTCAGGTGCTGCTTCAGGTTTTTGCGCGTTGCCTTGCCGAAGCGCGCGAGATACTCCTCGCGCGTCGCAGGCAGGGGAATCACGATGTCTTCCGAGTGCTCGATGCATTGATGTGGAAATGACAACGTATCGAACGACCTGCGGATGGCATTGAACGCGATCGTGTCGAGGTCTTGCCGGCTGTCGAACAGGGTGCGACAGAAGCGGCTTGCCAGTGCGGCATCCACCGCAATCATCTCGTTGAGCACGATGGCCGCGCGGCCTTCGACGCGATACAGCAGCAGGTTGACGATACCCTTGTCATCCCGTTCGACATAGGTGCTTGCCCCGGATGCGCCGCCATAGATGCGCATGTGTTCCAGCGACGCATATTCACTGCCGTAGAGCCGCGTCAGTTCTGCTTGCGCAAACGACGGAATTTCATCTCGATAGCATGCGACGGAGATGCCATCGTGCCGCTGCATGCTGACGGGGCCGCGCATGATCCCTTCGACCTCCGCCTGTCCGATCGCGGGCATCAGGTCCGTGTGCTTCATCTATCTCTCCTCATCCTGCCTTCGCCATGCCGACTTGTCTTTGCAGGCCTTCGTCGCTGCGAACGCATGCATGACGCGCCTGTTTGGAAGAGTTGAATGAAAGCGTTATGAAAAGTTCATCCGTGAACGCTGCGGCAGCGCGCTTCGTTGTGCGAACACAAGGAGAGGTGAGTGCAATCAATGATCGAGCCGCTCTCCGGTGAACGCCATGGCGCGTTGCGCATGACCGGGTTTGCGAATATCGAAACCGTGTTCCGTGATGTGCTCCGCGCGATTCGATGCCGCAAAGGCGGCGCACTGATGAAAAAACAGGCAGTCGAGTGCACCGTTGATGCCGCCGGCCGGAGCTACGGAATGGCCTCGATCCGGATTGCAGGAGCTTCAAGACTCGGGCGCAACATTTCTTCGAATTATTTGTCATCCGATGGATTTGGGGCAACGTTGTGGGCTGATAACGCGCTATCATTCGTGCTGTAGAACAACTCTTTTTTTTCCGCCCGCATGTTCAAGAAAACCCTGCTCGCGCTGTTGCTCGGCTACACCGCAACGGCATTCGCACTGCCGTTCAGCTCCCGGCACGCGCTCGTATTCGAAGAAGAATCCGGCAAAGTCCTGCTCGAGAAAGACGCACATGCCGTCGTTCCGATCGCATCGCTGACCAAGCTCATGACGGCAATGGTCGTGCTGGATGCCAAGCCCGACATGAACGAGACGATCAGCATCGAAGAAAGCGATGTCGATACGCTGAAGCACAGCTCGTCGCGCGTCCCGGTCGGCGTGACGCTGACGCGCGGCACCGTACTGCAGCTCGCCCTGATGTCATCGGACAACCGTGCCGCGGCTGCTCTGGCGCGCACTTATCCCGGCGGACGTGCCGCTTTCTTTGCCGCGATGAAGGAAAAGCTGGCTGCGCTGGGCATGAAGGACACCGTGATCGAGGAGCCGACCGGCCTTTCGCCACACAACCGCTCGACCGCCGCCGACCTGCTGAAGATGGCGCAAGCGGCATCGACTTACCCTGAGATCACCCGCATCACGACCGATGCCGGTGAGATGCTGGACATGAACGGCCGCGCGGTGTCCTACCACAACACCAACCGGCTCGTGGGACGCGAGGGCTGGAACATCCTGCTGTCCAAGACCGGATTCACCTCCGAAGCCGGACGCTGCCTCATCATGCGCATGCAGTCGGCCGGCAAGCACGTGATCCTGGTGCTGCTGAATGCGAAAGAAAGCGCGGCGCGCATGATGGATGCGGAAAACATCCAGCGCTACGTCAATGGACAGCCGATGCTGGCGGCACGTCCGGCGTATCGCGTCGCATCGCACAAGGCGAAGCGGCGCCACGGCGGCGTGATCCTGGTGAAATCCCGCCCGGTGAAGGCAGGCAAGAAGCACCATACCGTTTGATATCGTTGTACTGAAATGCTGCTTGAGCGGCCGCCGTCTTCGGCGGCCGTTTGCTTTATTGGATAGAATAAAACGATCGTTCTATTTATCCGGAGATGGCATGGGCAATTCCGCAGGATTTTCCGCAACAAGGCTGGAGGTGCTGACGCGCCGCATGCAGGAAGAAATCGACGCAGGCCGCATTCCGGGCGTCGTCATGCTCGCTGCGCGTCACGGCAACCTGGCGTGCGAAGCCGCACTGGGTGTGCAAGACCCTGCCATGGGTGCGCCAATGTCGCTCGACACGATCTTTCGCATCTATTCGATGACCAAGCCCGTTGTGTCGATCGCCATCATGATGCTGGCGGAACAAGGACGCCTGTTGCTCAGCGATTCGGTGACGCGATTCCTGCCCGAACTGCGCGGCCTGAAGGTGGGGGTAGAGCGGCAGGCGGAAAATGGCAAGACTTCGCTGGAGCTGGAACCAACCCGCCAGCCAATCACCATCCAGGATCTGCTGCGGCACACTTCAGGCCTAACCTACGGCATCTTCGGAGAGTCTGCGGTGAAGGCCGCGTATCGCGACGCCGGCATCGGCAGCCCGAAGCTGACGAACGATGAATTCATCCGGCGCCTGGCCGGCGTGCCGCTCGCGTATCAGCCGGGCACCGTGTGGGAATACAGCGTGTCCACAGATGTGCTGGGCGTGGTGCTGGAGCGCATCCACGGTAAGCCGCTCGATGAAGTGCTGCGCGAGTGCATTTTCAAGCCGCTGGGCATGCATGAAACCGGCTTCCATGTGGATGCCGACAAACTGCAACGCGTCGCCCAGCCTTTCGATACCGACCCGGTGACGGGCGCCGAAGTGAAGCTCAGCCGCGTGCAGCAGAAGCCGAATTTCCTCTCGGGCGGCGG
>DASVLM010000811.1:0-9079 GCA_036384875.1 Noviherbaspirillum sp. | reverse complement strand
CTTCGTTGTCGAAAGGGTTAGGTTACGTCCTGCCAGCGGGATTGCTCCCTGCGCCGCTTGGCCTTACTGCCGCTTCAGCCGCTCAGGGGTGGGGGAATTTGACCCGGCCAGATGTGGAGGAATTTGACTGGCCAACGGGGCATGTCTATTCTCCTCGTCAGGCCCCGTTCTCGCTCCGCATCTCCCTCTATTCCGAACCGATTATGCCGGCCAGCAAAAAATGCCGAATAAGCGTGCGACGCCCGATGCTTCCGCCGTGTGTGACAATAGTCCCTTCGATGAAGTGCGAACCAAGCATCCGGCGAATTACAATCCGCCATACGGCACGGAAGTTGCGCCCTCCTACTTCTCCCGCTCAATCAATGCGTCCACACTGAAGTTGGGATGCAGTACCTCCCACAACTGGACGCCAAGCGCCTGCGCAACGCGCTCAGCGGCATCAAGGGTAGGCGTGACATCGCCTCGTTCGATCTGGCCGATATAGGTCCGGTGCAAATCCGCCTTCTCGGCGACTTTTTCCTGCGATAGCTTTTTCACCCGACGGACAAGTCCGACATTTTGGCTGAAGGTCTGTGCGGCAAGGGGCTGGCGTGGCGGCTTTTTCATTGTTCAAGCATCCACGACCAACATTAATTTCACTACAGTACATATACAATGTTATGATGGATATAGTCATCAATACTTCAATTATTGGCGACTTAAAGAATGGTATAGCATCTATCCTGATGGATGCATGGATTAATCGCGGAATGCTTGCGCAATATCAACAAGCTCGACAAACCGAAATTCGTGACCAGAAAAGTGACATGTTTAAATTGACGCTACCTCCGATATCGGAGATGAAAGGCATCGTGCTGGACATGATGCCGACCATTCAGGCCGATGCCGACGACGCGACCGTTCGGCAATCGGTAGCGTTGGCGGAGACCTTGGTGGCTTTGCTGAATTGCGCGCAGGAGAACCCGGCTACCGAGGCGGTCTTGAAGACCATTCTGCGAGGGATCGCGGTTCGGGCTGACGATATCGAATAGATTCGGTCATGCCGTCCATTTCGTAATTTGAGCTTGAGCAAGTAGCAAGTAGGACCGAAAAGCGCAGCGTGCGACGCCCGGCGCTTCCGCAGTATGTGATGATAATTCCTCCGACGAAGAGCGAGGCAAGCATTCAATGGATTGCAATCCGTTCTACGGCACTTTCATTTGCCGCAAAGATCGCTTTGGCTTGGCTGCACAGCCAAACCGATGGCACCTGGCAAACTTACATCGTGGTCCGCAATAGACGGCCCTTGTGACAACAGCGATTGCAACCGTTTATCAACCACCTCGTCCCCATATGCGCGCCGCAGCCGCATCATCTGGTCGTGCCCTTCACGGTAGGCGCGCTCCAGTCTCAGCCCGTAATTCTCCGGCGCCCGCTGAAGCTGGGTCTTCAGCTCAGCCAACTGTTTGCACTCGGTGGCACGGAAGGCCGACAAGTCGGCGGCTGCGCCGTGCTCTCGCAATACCAGGTCCACCGTGGCTTGCGCAAGGCTTTCGGTAAGCAAAGTCTCGCTTCTGGAGTTGTTGTTCTGCCAGCGCATCCCCCACCATTGATGTGCCACCTCATGGGCGATCACCCAATCGTCAAGGTTCCATTGATTGAATGGTTCATCTCGTTCGAGCAAAAATTCCGGCAGCAAAATCAGTCCGTCAAAGGCAACCGCCGCAGGCAAGCCAGGGACGGCGACCACGCGGAGTTCGCGGCGCGGATAGCTTCCCCATCGTTGCCCGGCCGTTTGCAAAGTCCAGGCGGCCACTTGCGCCGCACGCTCGGCGGTCTTGGCTTGGCCGGGGCCATGGAGGACTTCGATGGAGACATCGCCTGCGCTGCGCTCGATTCGCTCGTAACGTCCCCAGCCATACAGCGCATCATGGTAGGGCATGTCGGCTTGTTCGAATTTCCAACGCCATTGCGTCGCGGTTTTGTCCAGGCTGGCGAGCCGGCCAGGGGCAAATGCCATTCCCTCCGGGGGAGTAATCAAGGTCACGCTCTGATCCAGCAATCCGACGTTGTCAGGCAAGAGAACAGAAGAGTCTCCGCCCTCCTCCACGCTACTCGCGTAGGGAAGCCCTATGCGCGGCATGCTCGCCAAGCGAACCATGTCACGCAAACCGTGCCGGTAGCTTGCCATATCCATTGCGGGCTTTTGAATTTGCAGCGCGATAACTTCAGTGGTACCGGGCAAAAGTGGATGATCGAGCGTGATGCGCCGCACGCGCTCCCTTGCCGGTTCTTCGCCGCCGATCCAGTGCCATGGCGGCGGCAGGTTGAGCGTCGCCTCCGTGATTGGTACGTCGCCATGATTTGACAGCGTGTAATGTAGCTGGACTGACATGGCGTCTTGTGTGTTGCGCAAGTCTATCAGCGCATCGATACGCTTGATCTGAAGTTGCCGATCCGGCGCATTGGAGTGAGCGGCCAAACCCTTCCAGCTCTGCTCTGTATCGCGGACCCTTGCCACGGACAGGATGTGCGTTCCCGCGTAAGTTGCGACCGCGGCGGCGCAAAGCACAGCAAGGGCGGATGCCGCGCCGTTGGGCCACAATCTTTTTTTCAGATAAGAGTCCGCAGGCACCCAGAAATACGCCCCGAGAACCAGGAGGACAGGCTGCAGCCCGAACGCCCACGCAACCCGGCAAAGCCCGGCAAGATTGGCCTGCCAAGTATCGATCAAGGTCGATGAATCCGCCAGGGAGGGCATCGAAAACAGGTCGCTTCCATACACACTGAATTTCTGAAACGACCAGACCATGCAAAGCGCAACCGCCGTAAGAATCCAGCCCGACGCACGCTGCCCCGCCGCCAATTGCAGGGCGAGCGTCAATGCGGCGATGAGCGACAAGCGCGCGACTTCCAGGATAAAGGCGATGCCGGCTTGTTCCAGGCTCAAGAGATTGGCGGCCTGTGCCGCCGCGCCAAGCTCGGCAATCCCAATCTGCGCGGCAATCACGATCGCAATCGCCCCAAGCGCGGAAAGATAAGCAGCCAGCACCCGGGTGCCGGCAGTGAGAGGCAACGCGTCAGTCAGAACGCGCTCTTTGCGCTCTTGCGACACCCATAGCCAATCCCCGACCCAAAACGCGACACCAAAAATAAGCGGCAAACGCAAAGGTATCAAAACCCGGTCAAGCAATTGCACGGGGTCCAGTGTCATGCCGTCAGTGGCCGCATCGGAAGCAGTATGCCAGATGGCATAGGACGTCCATGCCGTCAGCGCGCCCAACAGCCATAGAATGGCCCGCCAGCCGGCCAAAGCGTGCCAATTCATCGATATCAGCGCAAACAGGCCGCTCCACTGGCGCCTGAAGGGCGAAGGAAGAAGCCGCTCGAACCATGTTGGAGCGCGCTTCGCTGTCGCTTTTGAATTTGACGTGGCATGTTCTCTGCCGCGCCGCAATGCGCCGCCGATTCGCGTGCTGAGCCAGGCGGCGCCGATTCCAACACCGAGCCATAACATTCGACTGGCAACCCAGAGCGGCCAGATATTCTCCTTGACTTTCAGGTCGATCAAATTTGCGCATCCCCATAAGTCCAACATCATCGAGGCCGCTGATGCGCTTGGAAATAGGGAGTGCAAAACAGATTGAATGCCGACCAGAAATGCTATCAGCCCCAAGCTGTGCGAAGCGGAACGCGTCAGGCGTTGTACAGTGAACATAAGCACCAGCAAAGGCACCAATCCTGGTACCCATACCAGCCAGACCAATAAGAGCATGTCGTTCCAAGACAATGGCGACATGTTTGCGGCTGCGGCGGGTACCTGATACCCGCCGAGGAATACCAGCAAAGCGGTAATGCAGATCGTCAGCAATGCAAACATGCTGGCGAATTCGCGTTGACCGGGCAAAATCGGCCAAGCGGAAGACATGGGCAAAACCTGGTCGTCCCTCTCGCGGCGCGCGGTTCGCTGCCCCTGGGCAATCAGCACAATCATCAACATAGCCCAGCCGATTCCCCCTGCGAATGTCAGGCGGCTACCTTCCAGTAGATTCGCCGATGCCGTAGCCGGCGGCGGCGTTCGGTGGAAATCCAGGGAACTCATCACGCCCAGCGCCACGGCAAGCAGCAACATGACCCAGATTTCCCAGCCGCGCCGGGTTTCGCGCAGTTCCTGCTTGATGCCGCTACGCAGCAATAGGGTGTACGCCCGACTCATGCGATTGTGCCGGTTGCAGTTTGTCCGATGCGGGCGAGATAAGCATCGGTAAGCGTCGGTGCCACGGGTTGAAAGGTTTCACCCGGAGAATGCTCCGCCAATTGCCGTTGACGCATCTCCCCATCCCGCCAAAATAATCTTGCGTGCGGAAAGGATACCAGCGCGTCGGCGCGTCCATCCGCCAAAACGGGCCGTTCCCAGACCTGGCCGGCTATCGCCTTTACCGCATCCGAGGGAGCGCCATCGAAGAGCAATCGGCCTGCCGCCAACATTCCGACCCGGCCGCAGACATCCTGAATCTCGCTGACGATATGCGAGGACAAGATCACTACCGATTTTCTACCTGCCTCTGCGAGCAAATCGAGCATGTTATAACGTTCGTCCACATCCAGGCCCGAGGAAGGCTCATCCAGCACCAAAAGCGACGGCTCGCCCCACAGCGCCTGCGCCACCCCCAATCGTTGCCGCATGCCGCCCGATAACGAGTCGATGCGGTGGTCTCGGCGCTGCCACAGATTTACCTTCGTCAACAGGCTTTCGACTTGCGCCAGCCTTTCCCGCGCGTCCAAGGTGCCCTTGATCACTCCGACGTGATCGAGCCATTCAAATACCGTCAACCTTCCCGGCAAACCGAAGTCTTGCGGCAAATACCCCAACCGCTGCCGCCAAGCGAACGAGTCCCTCTCCGCTTCACAGCCGTCCATCGAAACGCGGCCTTGCGTCGGAACTTGCACGGAAGCGAGAATTCTAAGCAGCGTCGATTTGCCTGCGCCGTTGGGGCCAAGAAGGCCGAACACGCCAGGTTGCAACTTCAGGCTGATGTGGTCCAGCGCCTGCAGCGAGCCATACCAGACCGACACATCCGCAATATCAAGGAGAGGAAAATCCACCGAATACTTCCTTCAATTTGGCGAGCACGGAATCCCTTCCGTCCACAGGTGCAAATTTGATGCCTCCATCGGGTCCGATCAATACGAGAAAAGGCGTCCCCCCTACGCCCAAGTGTTTGGCCACTTCAATTTCGGAATCCACCAAATACCGAATTCCGCTCTTGGGAAGCTGCTCTCGCATGCGTTCGCTATTTGAAACCACCACCACTTGCAATGCGCTGGAAGCCACTGCCAACAACTTTCCTAGCTCATCCGCCACCTGGTGGCAGGACTTGCATGTCGACGAAATGCCGACCAGAAGCGTAATTCTCTCGGCAAGCAATTCCCCAAATTGAATCGGCTGCTCCGATTCCATGCCCACAGCCCAAGATGACTCAACACTCGACGGGGCGGCGTGACGGCGGTAGCGTTGTGCGTAAAACAGCCTTGAATACTGCAAATATTTCAGTCTCAAGAAAAATCCTATCCAGGCCGCACCCGATATTATCAAAGCTGCGATTGACCAGGATGTTGTACGATTCGTATAGCTGACGGCCAGCATCGTCGCAGCAGCAAGCGCACCCAGACGTAGCGCATTCATGACAAGCGGATAGTCAGGAATCAAACCGCCCAGACAATGACAGGGTTCTTTTTTGCGCAAATCGTTCACGCCTCCGATCAAAGCCACGAAGGCGACGAAACCGCCAGCAAGCACTCGCCAGACTTCGGGGGTCGGTGATGCCAAAACGAGCGCAGACAGACTGCCGCCAATCAAATGAACGGAACTCGCGACGCGATTCATCGATACGTTAGGGGCATTTGAATCAACAATTTGCGCAATGCAGGAAGCGCCGATGAGCGCTCCCAAGTATATTGCCGACAGGTTTCCCAAAATCGACGTGGTATTTTCCATATCTGCCCTCGGCAAAGAGGGCGGAAGCCGATTAGACTCCCGCCCGTCTCTATTACTGATTACTGGTAGCTATTGCAAACGCTGTTGCAGCAGATCATGTGAGTAACGAGGTAGGCGAGGAAACCGCCGATGCTGGGACCGCAGCCGCTGCCGCCAGAAACTTCCTTCAGTTCGTCAATTGTGAGCTTGCGCATAAGATCTCTCCTTTTAAAGGTTGATGAAAGTAATATCCCTTGCGGGACGATTTTTGAACCGTGCGCGGTGAGGCGCCTGCCCAAAACTGGTGCCTGCTCAAAGGCGATTCCGAAAAGTGCGTGATTCACTCGATGCCCAGGTTGATGATTCTGCTCGCACTGGCGATGGTGGCCGGGCGATGGGCGATGATGATTCTGGTCAAAGACATTCCTCGTATATTCTCATTAACACGCTGCTCGCAGGCTTCGTCTAGGTGGCTGGTAGCCTCGTCAAGAAGCAAGACACGCGGCGCCCTGAACAAGGCGCGCGCCAAGATAAGCCGCTGGCGCTGGCCTCCGGACAATGCGCTCCCCATGTCGCCCACTTCGGTCCGATACTGCATCGGCATTGCCAAAATATCGGCGTCTATCTCAGCCATTTGGGCAACGGTGCGAATTGCCTCCTCCGTGCAACCTGGTTGCTCAAGCGTGATGTTGTCCGCGATGGTGCCGGCCATCAGCACATCGTCCTGTAGCACCGCTGAAATAATCTGACGGTAACGCTTCAACCCCAGTTTGCGAATTTCGATGCCACCATAAAGCACCTCTCCCTCGGTAGGCATCTCCAGGCCGAGAATAATTTTCGCCAAGGTAGATTTGCCACAACCGGAAGGGCCGACGATCGCCACTGATTCGCCGCCTTCAACGCTCAAGTTCAGATTTCTGAATATCCATGGGTCATTTTCACCGTACCTGAATCCGACATCGCGAAGCTCAATTCGGTTGGGCAAGGTCGTGCTGTCCATATCGGACCATTGATGCGGCTCACGGGGTGTTTGCGTCACATCGGCCAAGCGCTCGACATGAAGGGAAAGCATGCGCAACTCTTTCAATTGCTCGACCAGCTTTGCCGCACGCGCTGCAAATAGATCCGCGTAGGCAAGAAAGGCAACAAGCATTCCGACGCTCATGTCGTTCGCCATCACTGCCCGTGCGCCCATCCAAATGATTAGCACGCGTTGAAAGCCGAACACAAATTGATTGGCGTGCTGTTGGACCAAAGCCCAAACCTGGGTACGGATGTCTCGATTGGCGACTTCAACCTGCCCGTTCTGATAGGTGTTGACCCGTGCTTCCAATTGATTGGCCAGCTTCAAAGTGGGCATCGCCCGGAGTACTTCGATCAGCGCGCTATTTTGAACGGCGCTCGACAAAATCAAGTCCTGCGTCGCGCGACGGTGTGGTTTATAAAGCACCCACAAGGACACGAAATAGACCGCAAACGCTGAAAGGACGACTGTCAAAAGCATCGGGCTATACAGCGCCATCAACACCAAAAGTGTCATAGACATCAAGCCGTCAATCAGGGCGCCGACGAACTGCGTCGTTATCACGCGCTGGATTGAGCGCACTGAATCGATGCGCGAAACGACATCGCCGACATGGCGGGCGGCAAAATAGCGCAGCGGCAAATGCACCATGTGAGCAAAGATGTTCGTCACCCACTGCACACTCAACAATGCACCGAGATGCGTGATGGCCCAGCTTCGCAAGCCCGATACGAGAATCTGGAACAACAACAGGAAGGCGAATCCGATAGCCAATACCATTGACAAATCGGCGTCCCGCGTAAGCAGCACTTGATCAATGGTCCACTGCATCTGGAACGGAGCGACAACGATCAGTCCTTCTAAAACGAGCGCAAGCAGGAAAATCTGAATGAACGCCTGCGTGGCACCTCTGACACGTCCTATGACGTCCCTTAGACGCAATCGGTCAACCGGCTCGCCTGTTTCGAAATCCGGCGTTGGTTCGAGTTCAAGCGCGACGCCGGTAAAATGCTTGGATACCTCCTCCAACGAAAATTCCCGCGCTCCCAAGGCCGGGTCGTGAATCGTTACCCGATTACCGCTCACCTCTTTCAACACGACAAAATGCGCCATATCCCAATGCAGGACGCATGGGGTTTGCAGGTCTTTAAGCTCGGAAAGCTCCAATCGTAACGCGCGCGCCCTCAGATTGATGCGGCCAGCGGCGAGAATCAGCATAATCAAATTTGCGCCCCGCAGCCTTGCACCTTCCTTGGCGCGGATGGATCGCAAGTCCCGGGTACTGCCGTGGTATTGCGCAATCATTGCAATGCAAGCTAAACCGCATTCAGCTGCTTCAGTCTGCATGACCATCGGCAAGCGCCTGCCTAGGGAAAATCCAATGTCCATCTCTATCTCGCCTTAACCGTCCCGATGGACTGACGCGCCTGAAATCCCCTGAACGGCTGCAGCACCCAATCCAACAGGGTGCGCCTTTCGAGGAGGACATCCGCATCGAATTCCATCCCGGGAACAAGCCGTATGGTGGAATGCGCTTCGGCGCCTTCTACATCTCCTAGCTTTGCGTAAACTACGTAGCCAGATTGCCCTGGCGAGCCGGCGATCTGTATTGGACTTTTCGATACTTGCGTCACCAAAGCACGTTGCATGCCATATTTTTGATACGGATAGGAGCGGTGTCGTATGAATATCTCCTGACCGACATTGATTACGCCGATCAAGTCACTACCGACGACAACACGGGCTTCCAGCGAAGTATTGGATGGCCAGATGGTCATCAATTGATCCCCTGGCATGACAGACTGCCCGGCATGCGCCGACATCATTGAGATAACCCCAGCGCGCGGTGCACGAACGACGCCGGCATTCAGAGAATCATTTTGTGCCGTCGCCATTCGCAATTGAGCGGCGCGCGAGGACAATTCGTTGATTTCGCTGTTTGCAATCAGCGGTATCTCGGGAAACGCTGATTTATTCACCGGCCCCTCGATTGGGCGCAGCATAGCTGGCACAATAGCACGTCCCCTTTGCCGATACCGATAAAAATGAAGCAATCGAGTTTTTCCGCAGCAGAGTTCGCAGGCAAGAAGAAGCAGACT
>DASVLM010000810.1:0-3734 GCA_036384875.1 Noviherbaspirillum sp. | reverse complement strand
ACGACGTTGCGCACTTCCTCGCCCAGGCGGGCAAAATCGGCGGACAGAATGCTGGGAGCGATGCGATAGTCAGGCATAAGAGCAGGCAAGGCAGAATTGAATGGGATGCGGTATTTTAACCGCTCAATCCAGGTATCCAGGTTGCAATGCATGCGGATTTCGTGTGCAATCGATCCATCGCCTGTGACAAAAAAACAAGGAATGCCAATGGCTGCATACGAATTCACTGTCTCGGTCAAGACCAGATATCTTGCCGAGCAATCCGAGCCGGAGCGTTCGAATTACGCGTTCGCCTATACCATCACCATCCGCAATACCGGCCAGGTTGCGGCTCAATTGATCTCCCGCCATTGGGTGATTGTTGACGGCAACAACCATATGGAAGAAGTGCGCGGTCTCGGCGTGGTCGGGCACCAGCCCCTGCTGCAGCCGGGCGAACAGTTCGAATACACCAGCGGGACCGCACTGGCCACGCCCCAGGGATCGATGAGCGGAAGTTACTTTTGTGTCGCCGAGGACGGCGAGCGCTTTGAGACAAAAATTCCCGAATTCGTCCTGTCGCTGCCGCGCACCTTGCATTAGGATTCCGTGTCGTCCTTTTTGGGCGGAGTTTCCTGCCGCAATGGTCGGGTGGGTTTGTTGCCGGAGAACATTGTCCACCAGACGATAAACACCAGCAGGAAGAGCGCCACTCCTGCCTCAAGCATTAACAGCCACATATTTGCTCCCCAATGTCATTCAAGCACGCCAGTTTACTCGCAACGCTGACCGCAGTCGTACTTGCCGCATGTACCACGGCGCCACCGCAACAGCCGGCCAAGCCGCCGGTAGTGCCGCCGCCGCAAAAACCGGCGGAATTGTTCCGCCCATCAAGCTTCAGCGCCATGCCGGGCTGGCAGGAGGACGACTTGCGCGACGCGTGGCCGGCTTTCCTGAATTCATGCAGCGTGCTTGTGAAAAAACCTGACTGGAGGGAGCCATGCACCGTTGCGCGTGAGGTCGATGGCGCAAATGCCGAGGCGGTGCGCATGTTCTTCGAAGCCTTCTTCGTGCCCAGCCAGGTAATCAATCCGGATGGAACCGATACCGGTCTTGTCACCGGCTATTACGAGCCGCTGTTGCACGGCGCCCGCAAGCGCGGCGGCCCGTACCAGACACCGCTGCATCGTGTCCCTGATGACTTGCTGACGATTGATCTGGCCTCCGTCTATCCCGAGTTGAAGAACCTGCGACTGCGCGGGCGCCTTGTCGGCAACAAGGTCGTTCCTTATCCGACACGCGGCGAAATGCTGCATTCCAATGCACTCTCCGGCAAGGAGCTGGTTTGGGTGGACGACCCGATCGAAGCTTTCTTCCTGCAAGTACAGGGCTCCGGCCGTGTGCAGCTTGCCGACACCAAAGAGACGATTCGTGTCGCTTACGTCGACCAGAATGGCCATCCCTACAAATCAATCGGTCGGTATCTCGTCGACAAAGGGGAGATGACGCTGGAGCAGGCCTCGGCTCAAAGCATCAAGGCATGGTACATCTCCCATCCTGATCGGCGAGACGAATTGTTGAATGCCAATCCAAGCTATGTTTTTTTCAAGGAAGAAAAAATTGCAGACCCGAGCAAGGGCCCAAAAGGAGCTTTGGGTGTTCCGCTGACGCCCCAACGCTCGATTGCGGTTGATTCCCAATTCATTCCGCTCGGCGTGCCTGTATTCCTCGCGACCACTCAGCCGGGTAGCGATGTGCCCCTACGGCGCTTGGTAATGGCTCAGGACACTGGCGGAGCAATTCGCAATCCTGTGCGCGCGGATTTCTTCTGGGGATTTGGCAGAGATGCACCCGAGAAGGCCGGGCGAATGAAGCAGCGTGGATCAATGTGGGTGCTTCTACCCAAGCTTGCTGTACTACAGCGAGTACAAGCGACGCGTTGACCAAAATAAACGCGTCAATTCCTCAAGATAAGGCCGATGCAGGTTCTCCAGTTAATGCCGACGACATCTGCATGGCGACGGCCAAGGCTGTATCCATGGTTGATACGTGAAACGCCAGCCATTGTGGCAGCAGGTCATCGACTACCTTGCGTCCGACCTGCAGATCGCCGCCCATGATGCGCATGTGAACATTGTGGAGTCCGCCCAACACGCGCGCATGTTGTTCCTGGTGCATGTGCATGGCTGGAAAGTTCGCTTTCTCCATCCATTCTTCTTCTTGGCGGAAGGCCCGTTCCACGTTGCGCACCAGCATGCGATAGCCTTCCAGAAACTCATGGTCGGATACATGCGAGAGCTCATCCAGTGCGGCAAACAGGTCGCGGTGCAATCTATCCATGATGGGCAATCCCGGGAAAGTAGTAGTTAAAGAGGCTGCATGAGGTGTCATCCGCGTCTCCTTGGTTCAATCATTGTGAGTATCGCGGTCGCACTCGGGTCGGTAGCGTGATCCATGAGTCGCCATCCCGGCTGATTCGGAGTGGGAGGATGATCATGCATCGCAAAGGCAAGTCTGCTTCAGTTGTCGCTGCGACAGATCCAGCCGTTACAACAACATATGCTATCTGGTCAGAATAGGACTCCTTTGAGGCATGTCAAGTATGTATGGTCGGTGCGGAGAAATGCGAGGGAACGGTAAAATGGGAGGTCAGCATTACAACTTGTTCCGGAGCCTACCAATGACCTACGAAAATATCCTTGTTGAAACACGCGAAAGGGTTGGCATCATTCAGTTGAACCGTCCTAAAGCCCTCAATGCCCTGAACGACAAGCTCATGGATGAATTGGGCGCAGCACTGTTGCAATTTGACGGCGACGAAAACATCGGTTGCATTGTGCTGACCGGAAGTGAGAAGGCTTTTGCTGCGGGTGCCGATATTGCGGCGATGGCAAAGTATTCGTTCATGGATGTTTTCAAGGGGGATTACATTTCGCGCAACTGGGAACATATTCGCAAGGTTCGCAAGCCGGTTATTGCGGCCGTCGCCGGGTATGCGCTTGGCGGTGGGTGCGAGCTCGCAATGATGTGCGATTTCATTATCGCGGCTGACACTGCAAAGTTCGGTCAGCCCGAAGTCAAATTGGGCACCGTTCCTGGCGCCGGAGGAACGCAACGTTTGCCGCGTGCAATTTCGAAGGCCAAAGCAATGGACATGTGTCTCACTGCGCGCATGATGGATGCGGCAGAGGCGGAGCGAGCCGGACTTGTCTCCCGTGTCGTGCCCGCCGAAAAGCTTATGGAGGAGACTATCGGTGCCGCGGCAACAATCGCTGGAATGTCATTGCCGATTGTCATGATGATCAAGGAATCGATCAATCGGGCATATGAAACTACACTCTCTGAAGGAGTGCAGTATGAGCGCAGGTTGTTTCATAGCAGTTTCGCAACGCAAGACCAGAAGGAAGGTATGGCGGCATTCTTGGAAAAGCGCTTACCCGCGTTCAAGGGACTTTGATATATCCCGCTAAGGATTTAAGGCAGGGATGCTTGACGAAATCCGTAAAGCGCGCCATAATCTCGCCTCTTTGCTGCTGACAAACAAAACGATCTGTCAGCGTTTTGCAAGGCCTCGGGGCTTTGTAAAGCAAGCGATGCAGGATGTGTTTAACGCCTCTTGACGCGAACAAAAAACTGCTTCATAATCTCGTTTCTCTGCTGCTGACGAACAAAACGATTCGCGGCGAAGTGCAAAGGAAGTAAGTGCGCTGGCAGATAGGTTCTTTAACAAATAACAGCCGATAAGTGTGGGCGCT
>DASVLM010000809.1:0-3811 GCA_036384875.1 Noviherbaspirillum sp. | reverse complement strand
ATACGGCACTGCAGATCAAACAAGCTGTGGCTGGCCATGGCCGGGCGCAAAAACAGCAGGTGCAGGCCATGGTGCAGCGGCTTCTAATGCTGTCGGGCGTGCCGGGAACCGATGCCGCCGATGCGCTGGGCGTGGCAATTTGCCATGCGCATAGCGGCGATGCGCTGTCGACGCTGGGCGAGCTTGCACCGTCATTGGCGAAGAAGGGGCTCCGCGTACGTCGCGGCCGGCTGATCGGTTAGATGTGCTTTTCCGCCTTGCGGGCGGCGACCTCGAAGTGGTTGTGCCAATAGGCATCGCGGCCGCATATCGCGGCCCAAGCGCTCGACACGAGATACGCAACGGGAAAAACAATTCCCCATCGTGCCGCCTGGCGCACATGCGCGAGTTCATGCGCCAGCACACGCGCCGACAGTCCCTGGCTTTCTGAAATCACCACATGGCCCAGCGCCATGGCCGTCATGGCGCCGAAGGGGTGGTGGCCCAGCAGGACATCGGCAAGGGGGCCGCGTACCAGTAGCGCCGGCGTGCGGCCGTGCACCAACTGCGCGTGTCCGCGCCAGGCGTAGACGGGGAGGGCGAGCAGCAGGCCGAACAGGGTCACCGGAGCCGCCCAGAAGATGCCCAGCATGGTGAAGAGCCAGGAGAACGGCCCGTCTGCATAATGGCGGCGCAGAAGGCGGCGCAAGGAAGCGCGTCGTGCCTCGGCGGCGTCAGGCGGATCGGATCTCCGCCCGTTTCGAAGAGAGTCTTTCATTGCATTGCGCCCAAACAGCCGGACGGCGTCCGGCGGGATAAAATACTGGATATCGACACAGTATTTCTGCGGTAAGACAGCAACCTATGCTGTATGATTCCTTTACCCTTCCACATCCCTTAGACCATGATAGGCCGCCTTTCCGGAATCCTGCTTGAAAAAAATCCGCCGCAGCTTCTGCTCGATTGCAACGGCGTCGGTTACGAGGTCGATGTGCCGATGAGCACCTTCTACAACCTGCCGCCGGTGGGCGAAAAAATCGTCCTGCTGACGCATCTCGCCGTGCGGGAAGATGCGCACCTGCTCTATGGCTTCGGCACGATGGAGGAGCGCAACGTCTTCAAGCAGTTGATCAAGATTTCCGGCATTGGTGCGCGTACGGCGTTGTCGGTGCTGTCCGGGATGTCCGTGGGCGACCTGTCGCAGGCGGTAACGCTGCAGGAAGCAGGTCGATTGACGAAGATCCCCGGCATCGGCAAGAAGACGGCGGAACGCCTCTTGCTGGAGTTGAAAGGCAAGCTCGGCGCCGACATCGGCGCAACCGGCGGCGTGCAGCACAACGATGCGACGGCCGACATCCTGAATGCGTTGATTGCGCTTGGTTATTCCGACAAGGAGGCGAACCTGGCGTTGAAGCAGGTGCCGGCAGGCACCGGCGTTTCGGATGGCATCAAGCTGGCGCTCAAGGCATTGTCGAAGGCTTAAGACACCATGACCATCCAGACCGACAACTTCACCGAACAGCGCATCATTTCCGCCACGCCGGCATCGCCGAACGAGGAGGCGATCGAGCGCGCATTGCGGCCGAAGCAGCTCGATGAGTATGTCGGCCAGGAAAAGATTCACGCCCAGCTGGAAATTTTCATCACTGCCGCGCGCCAGCGGCGCGAAGCGCTGGACCACACCTTGCTGTTCGGGCCGCCCGGCTTGGGCAAGACGACACTGGCGCACATCATCGCCCGCGAAATGGGCGTCAATCTGCGCCAGACTTCCGGCCCGGTGCTGGAGCGTGCCGGCGATTTGGCGGCGCTGCTGACCAACCTCGAGCCGAACGATGTGCTGTTCATCGACGAAATCCATCGCCTGTCGCCGGTGGTCGAGGAAATCCTGTATCCGGCGCTGGAGGATTATCAGATCGACATCATGATCGGCGAAGGACCAGCGGCGCGCTCCGTACGCCTCGACCTGCAACCGTTCACGCTGGTCGGCGCCACCACGCGCGCCGGCATGCTTACCAATCCGCTGCGCGACCGCTTCGGCATCGTCGCACGGCTGGAGTTCTATACGCCGCAGGAGCTGGCGCGCATCGTCACCCGCAGCGCGTCGCTGCTGAACGCGGCGATCGCAGAAGATGGTGCACTGGAAATCGCCAAACGCAGCCGCGGCACGCCGCGTATCGCGAACCGTCTGCTGCGTCGCGTGCGAGACTACGCCGAAGTGAAAGGCGACGGCACCATCACCAAGGCGATGGCCGATGCCGCGCTGAAAATGCTGGACGTGGACCCGGTCGGTTTCGACGTGATGGACCGCAAGCTGCTGGAAGCGGTGCTGTTCAAGTTCAACGGCGGCCCGGTCGGGCTCGACAATCTCGCAGCGGCCATTGGCGAGGAGCGCGACACCATCGAGGATGTGCTGGAGCCTTACCTGATCCAGCAGGGTTACTTGCAGCGCACCCCGCGCGGACGCATCGCCACGCCGACGGCCTATTCCCATTTCGGCGTTACTGCTCCTCGTACCGGGATGGTGGGCGATTTGTGGGATTCCCCGCCTCAATCGTGATTGCGGGCAAGCCAGCGCGCTTGCCGGCTTTCTTGAGGTTCGTGCAATTTTCCACCGCCTTCGCTGTCAATGGAGTGCATTGCGGCGTGAGGTTGCCTGATTTGCATCAGTAGAAATACGGTATCGGTATGCCGATATAAGGCAAGAGCAAAAGATAAACGTATAATGCCTCTTTTTAGCACGGCCGCACTTTTTTGCTTGGGGGAGTCATGCCCCGAGAACGAGGCCTGCATGAATGGCAGGCCGCGGCAAGCGGCGCAAGATCCCCCGGAACCCCCTTTTTCGATCGAGTCCCGCCATGCTCATGTCTACTCAAGCCAACCGCTACGCGCACCGGTTGCTCGATGCCCGCGCCCAGGCTGAGCTGATTCCGACCATTTCCAGCCAGGCGCCGTTGTCCATCGAGGACAGCTACGACATCGTCAGGAGCATGATCGACATCCGCACCGCACAGGGAGAAACCCCGATCGGGCGCAAGGTTGGTTTCACCAACCGCAAGATCTGGTCGGTCTACGGTGTGGAAGCGCCGATCTGGACGCCGATCTTCGACACCACCGTGCGTTACACCGACGATAACCGCGGCATCCAGAGCCTGCGAGGCGCCTTGCAGCCGCGCATCGGCCCTGAGCTGGTGTTCAAGCTGGGGCAGACGCCGACAGCGGATGCCACGATGGAAGAGCTCGCCGGATGCGTGGAGTGGATGGCGCATGCGTTCGAGATCGTGGTTTGCCCCTTCCCGGACTGGAAGTTCGAGATGGCGGATTCGATCGCCGCTTACGGATTGCACGGTTCACTCATCATCGGCGAGCCGAAGATGCTGTCGGCGGCGAGCCGTCGCAATCTCGGTGAAGTGCTGGTGAATGCGACACTGTCGCTCTCTTGCGGCGATGAATTGCGTTCGGCCGGATTCGGCAGCGATGTGCTCGGCAGCCCGTTGCATGCGCTGTGGCACTTGCACCAGTTGCTGTTGCAGCAGCCGCAATTCCCGCAACTCGCCGCGGGCGAAATCATCACTACCGGCACCTGGACGGATGTGTGTCCGATCAAGCCGGGCGAAACCTGGACTTCCGCGTTTTCCGGCGTATCGCTGCCGGGCCTGACGATCTCTTTCGTCTGAACGATTTACTGCTGTAACCCTCCATGTCAGGATAGTTGTCGCCCCGATTGATTCAATGAAAGACAATGGAGGGCGGACGGGAAGAGAGATGAAGCACATCCGCTATACGGACGAGCAACGTGCATGGGCAATTGGGCAGATGATGCCGCCGTTGAATC
>DASVLM010000808.1:0-3277 GCA_036384875.1 Noviherbaspirillum sp. | reverse complement strand
GTGGCTGGAGGCCGGGCATCACGGCGAGATGGATTATATGGCAGCGCATGGCATGAAGCGGGCACGCCCGGCGGAACTGGTGCCCGGCACCTTGCGCGTCGTGACCGCCCGCATGAATTACCTGCCGCAGGAGGCGCCGCCAGATTGGCGCGAGCGCGAGGAGCAGCGCGCGGCCGATCCGGAATCGGCGATGGTGTCCATGTACGCCCGTGGCCGGGATTACCACAAGGTGCTGCGCGCCCGGCTGCAGCAGCTGGCCGAACGCATCGCCCGCGAAATCGGCGAGTTCGGATTTCGCGTCTTCACCGATTCTGCACCGGTGATGGAAGTCGCGCTGGCGCAAAAGACGGGCGTCGGCTGGCGGGGCAAGCATACCTTGCTGCTGCATCGCGAAGCCGGTTCGATGTTCTTCCTTGGCGAGCTTTACACCGACCTGCCGTTGCCGGCCGATCCGCCGACGACCGCCCACTGCGGCCAATGCAGCGCCTGCATCGATGTCTGTCCGACCAAGGCCATCATCGCGCCGTACAAGATGGATGCGCGCCGCTGCATCTCCTACCTGACGATCGAGTTGAAGGGGCCGATTCCGCTTGAATTCCGTTCGCTGATCGGCAATCGCATCTATGGTTGCGACGACTGCCAGCTGGTCTGCCCTTGGAACAAGTTCGCGCAGCGCGCTTCACTGCCCGATTTCGCGGTGCGCAATGGGCTTGATGCGGCAGGCATGCTGGAACTGTTTGCGTGGGAAGAAGAGGAATTCAATCGCCGCCTGGAAGGCAGTCCGATACGGCGCATCGGGCACGAGCGTTGGCTGCGCAATATCGCGGTGGGATTGGGAAATGCGCTGCGGCAGAAGCCGGATGCCGCGCCTATCGTGGCCGCTCTTGAGGCGCGGCGTGCGCATCCGTCGGAACTGGTGCGGGAGCACGTCGAATGGGCGCTCGCGCAGCGCGGCGCGACATCAGCCGGCGAGTGATAACCACACAGGCACAGTGAACACCGACAGCACCGTGCCGGCCGAAATCAGGAACGCCACGAACGGGCCGTTCCCGCCCATGCGGGCTGCCAGCACATAGGCGCTCGACGCCGTCGGCATTGCGCAGAACGCCGTCACAATGCGCGCCTGCAGCGGCGGCAGGCCGAACCAGTGGGCGAGCGCCACGCCAATGACCGGTGTTGCCACCAGCTTCACCGCCAGCAGGTACGATGCCAAGCCTTTTGCTTCATGCAGGCCGGACAGGCGCAATCCGGCGCCGACTGCGATCAGGCCGACTGCAATCGAGGCATTGCCAAGCCGCCCGAGAATGGCACCGGCAATCTCCGGCAGGTGAAAGCCGAGCAGGTTGAATGCCATGCCGCTCGCGGTGGCAACCAGCAGCGGATTCTTCGCCAGCTCGGCCAAGAGGTTGCCGCTCTTGTGCACCAGCGCATGCACCGCCGCCATATTGCACAAGGGGACAGCGAAGCCGATGATCAGCGCCATCAGGCTGGTGCCCTGCTCGCCGCCCAGCCGCGAAGCCGCCGCCAGCGCGATATAGGAATTGAATCGGAACGCCGTCTGTACGCCGGATTCGAACACCATCGGCCCTGCGCTGAACAACGGTTTGGCGAGCCAGCCGAGCGCGATGCCGGCAACCGAGGAGGCGAGCGCGATCTGCAGCATGGTGCCGGTGCTGGTGAAATCGAAGTGGGTGCGGGCAGTGGAATAAAAGAGCAGTGCGGGGAAGAGGATGTAGTAGATCATCCGCTCGAGCCCCGACCAGAATTGCGGCCCCCAATCGGTCAGGCGCATCAGCAGGAAGCCGAGCAGGATCAGCGAGAAGTCGGGGATGAGGATGGCGGCGACGGACATCTTGGCGGCAGCAAAAGTGGCGAGCGCCAATGGTAACGGTTATTGAGAATCGCCGCCGTTGGGGAAAACACGCAAACCGCAGAATGCCTATTTGAGCACGCGCGCCAGTTCCACTGCTGTCTTCACATTCATCTTGTCGAAGATATGTGCGCGATGAACCTCGACGGTGCGCATGCTGATGCCAAGTTCGTCGGCGATCACCTTGTTCATCTTGCCGGCAAGGATGAGGTCAAGCACCTCACGTTCACGCACCGACAGGCTGGCGAGACGGGCATGCACCGCATCCGACGCACCGGCTTCGCGCGATGCGGCCAGCGCTTCCTGCACACGGTCCATCAGCTTGTTGTCGTTGAAGGGCTTTTCGAAGAAATCGAAGGCGCCGCGCTTCAGGGTGTCGACGGCCATCGGCACGTCGCCGTGGCCGGTCAGGAAGATCACCGGCAGGCGCTGGGTGAGGCCGCGTGCTGCGAGGGTGTCGAACAGCGCAGCGCCGCTCACGTCAGGCATCCGCACATCGAGCAGCAGGCATTCGCCCTGGTCGTCGAAGCTGGCCGACTTGTCGAGCGCGGCGAGAAAGGCGGCGCCGCTTTCATAGGCAGTAGTGGCAATGCCGCGCGAGCGGGCAAGCCAGCAGAGCGAATCGCGGATGACTTCTTCGTCGTCGACAATATGCAGCATTGCGTCTCCAGAGTGCGCGCTGTTCGCAGCGGCTTGTATTTATTGTGATTATAGCCACGAGCTGCAACAGCGCCTCAATCGGCATATTGTCACACGTCAACTATGGATTCCGCTACGGCTTCGATGTGAGCGGGCAGGTTGAACCGGAAAATCGTGCCGCCGACCGGATTGTTGGCGTGTACCAGCGTACCGCCATGAAACTCGACCATGGTGCGGCAGATGTTCAGTCCCATGCCCATGCCTTCTGCCTTGGTGGAGAAGAAGGGCGAGAACAGGCGCTCGGCGACGTCGTCGGGAATGCCATGGCCGTGGTCGATTACTGAAATCACCACGTTCTGCTGACCCGGCGATTCAGGATCGCGGTATGCCGCAATGCGCAGGATGCGTCGTTCGGGCGCAACGTTCTGCATGGCCTCGATGCCGTTGCGCGTAAGGTTGAGCAGCACCTGCTCCAGCATCACGCGGTCGGCCAGCACCATCGGCAGGCCCGGTTCGGACTGGATCTGGAGCGAGACGAAGAACTGGCGCGCCTGCAGTTCGACCAGCGGCGCCACGCTGTCCATCATGTCCTGTACCGTCGTCGGTTCGCGTTGCGGTTCGCGCCGCTTCACGAAGGTGTGCACGCTGCGGATGATGTGGCCGGCACGCTGCGCCTGCGCACTTGCCTTTTCCAGCGCCGGCTTCAGCATTGCGAAGTCCGGTGTGCTGCCGCCGGCTTCGGCATTGTTGATCATGTTGAGCGCACCG
>DASVLM010000807.1:0-9015 GCA_036384875.1 Noviherbaspirillum sp. | reverse complement strand
AGTTGCGCGGCTGGATCGAGTCGGCCAAGCCCGGCATCCAGGTCGACCAATGGCATACGCGCGACGATGCCGAGGCGGCCCTGGCGCGCGAGGACTACGATCTTGTCGTGCTCGATATCGAACTCGGGCGCGAGCGCCACGCGGGCGTTGCTATCATCAATGCCATCAACAAGAGCCGGCCCACGCCGGTGCTGGTGGTTTCGGCCATGCCGGCCACGATCTACCGCAGCATCATGAAGGCGCTCGATGCCTGGGATTACCTGCAAAAGGCCACCTTCGAGGAAAACGACTTCATCGATACCTTTCTCGAAATCCTGCGCGCGGCCAAGGACAAGGGCAATGGCAAGGAAGCGGCCGCCAACGGCAACGACCTCTCGATCGACCCGCTGCGGCAAAAGACGCCGATGTGGCGCAACCAGCGCATCAACCTTCCGCTGACCGCGCAGCGCATCCTGATGGCGCTTTACGAACACAAGGGACAGGTCGTGACTTACGAACAGCTGTTCCAGGTGGTCAAGAGCGGACGCAACCGCGACAATATCCGCAAGCACGTTTCGACCATACGCGACGCCTTCCGCGAAGTCGATGCCGATTTCTCCTGCATCGAAAACATACCGATGCGCGGCTTCCGCTGGACCGAATAAGGCGTGCGGTCCGTGGGTCTGCCCAATCTCAAGCAATTCCGCCTGCGCATCCTGTTCCGTGGCGCCTTCCTGCTGCTGGCGACGGCCACGGTCGGCCTTGCGCTCTACGTGCTGCAGCAGGAAAAGCAGCTCTCCTACAACAACTACCGCTACGGCTTGAAAAAGACCGGCGAGCAGATCGCCGCCACGCTGCGCCACCCCACGGGCCAGCTCGCCTTGCTCAATTTGAAGAACGAGAGCGAGGACGGGGCGCCTCTGCATCCTGTGCTGCTGCCCTATCCTTCGCTCGATTTCGACGACCAGAGCAAGGTGCAGCAAGCCATCACTATGTCGGGCTGCCTGGCGCAGTACGGCGATGCGGGCAGCCTGTGCGTGGCCATAGGCAACAGTCCCTGGGCCGGAGGCTTTATCTACGCCGCCGGCAATTTCTACAGCGGCGAACTGGTGCCGCATGCGCATGGCGAACATGGCTTGAACCAGGCGCACCGCGTGCGTGTGACGGTAGCCATGCGCGGCGAAACCTATCGCTGGATTGCACCGTTCGAGCAGATCGGTGATGCGGCACACCAGGGGCGCGGCATGCATGGCCGCCTGACCGGCTTCGATCTCGACAGCGACGGCGACTTCGATCCGCGTCCGAACAAGGAATTCCGCGGCTGGGTCTGGCAAAACCCGCATTGCTTCAAGTCCGACCTCGATAATACCGATTGCGTGCGCAGCGCCTTCTTTTCGATGCGCCTGCCGATCCCGGCCTTCCAAAAGGAATTAATGCAGATGCGCCGCCCGGTCTGGCCGCCGGCCGATCTGGACAGGATACGCGTGCACATCGAAGTGCTGCCGCCCGGTGAAGGAGGGGCTTTGTTCGACAGCGAAAGCGGCTCCGCCTCCCGGCCGTTTGCAATACACGACCTGGCCGCGCAATTGCTGCCCGGCGAAACGCTGCGCATCCGCAAGCCCAGCGAAGCCAGGGATTTGATCCGCCTCTCCGGCGCCGACAGCTCGCCCAATACCAGCTCGCGCATCCTGGCGCGCCTGATCCAGAAGCTGCCGCTGGACCACGATGGCGGCTTGAACGAAAGCACGCAAACCATTACCACCTCGTCGGGCGTGTATGAGTTGAAGCTTGCGGGCGACGTGCGCGGGGTCGACCGCGCCTTGGGCGTGGTGGCGGCGCGCGTGTCGTGGTTCGTCGGCGCCATGCTGCTGGCCTTGTTCGTGGCCTGGCTCATCATCGAGATCGGCATCATCCGCCGCATCGCGATCCTGACCAAGCGCGCCTCCAACCTGTCGCAAGTGGTCAAAGGCTCGGGCGGACTGGAGCGTTTCGAATTGTCCGACCTGCGCGGCGGAGACGAACTCGGCATCCTGGCATCCTGCCTGCACGATTTGCTGCGCCGCGTGAAGGAGGACGTGGAGCGCGAAGAGATACGCGCCGAGCAGGAAAAGGAAATGTGGCATGCTGTCGGCCATGAGATCATGTCGCCGCTGCAATCGCTGATGGCCTTGCACGCCGAAGGGCCGAGCAGCCGCTACATCAACCGCATGCAGCAGGCCATACGCGTGCTGTACGGCAGCGCCTCGCCGTCGGAGGCGTTCCAGTCGACGGTACTGCAGGTGACCTCGGTCGAGCTCGATGCCTTCCTCAAGAACGTGGCCGACAACGCCCCTCTGGTCGGTATCGCCGACGTGCGTTTCACCAACGAGAGCGGGCAGGTGACGGTGCGCGCCGACGACTATTCGCTGGAAGACGTGGTGACCCATGTGCTGCGCAACGCCGAGCGCTTCCGCGTGGAAGGCACGGCCATCGAGATTGTGCTGCGCGCCAGCGAAACCGGCGCCGCCATCACGATTGCCAACCGCGGACCGAATATTCCGGAAGACATGCTGGACAAGATCTTCGAATACGGCGTATCGGATCAGCACGACTCGGCCGCCGAGGGCAATCGCGGCCAGGGGCTGTTCGTGGCCAAGACCTATATGGCCAAGATGGGCGGCACGATCATCGCGCAAAACTTGCCCGACGGTGTGATGTTTACGCTGAGCTTGCAGCGCATGGTAGTTTGACCCTTAATTTACCGTACGTTTGGAATGTTGCTTATCGGTATAATCAAAAGCAACGGCTCCATAGAAATGCGTTCAATGGGAGGGCCGGCACTACCAGAAAGATAATATGCCAATCAAACAGGGGCAATCTGCAGCTGTTGCAGTCGCTACACTCGTCACGTTCATCGCATGCGGTCTTGCCGGCTGCGGCGCCGGTTCTCCTTCCGATAGTCACCCGTCTTCAAGCCAGGCCCGGCAATTGACGCGTTCGGTCAAGCAGGCGGCGTCGGACTACCAAAACGTCACGCAGGCCCTGTATGTGGCCTATTTCGGGCGCCCTGCGGACCCTCATGGCTTGGCGAATTTCGAAACCGCCTTGATGAATGCCGGTGCGCCTGCCGATGTTGCCGGGCTCAGCAAGGCGTATGCCGCCAATCCGGCCGTCAAATCGCTGATCGACAGCTTCGGCACCAGCCAGGAATCGGCCAAGCTGTATGGCAGCGGCAATTCCACCGCCTTCGTGACGGCGATCTTCCAGAACGTGCTGGGACGCACACCGGCGGCGGACGGCTTGAGCTTCTGGAGCAATGCGATCGATGCTGGCACATTGAGCCAGGGCGACGTGGCGCTTGCGATCATGGCGGGCGCCTTGTCCAACCAGAGTACGCAGGGTTTGCTCGACGCGCAATTGATCAATAACCGCCTGACTGTCGCCGCCAATTTCACGGCGGCGCTTTCGCGCCAGGACGTGCCCGACGCCTATAGCGGCGCTGTCGCAGCCCAGAGCGCCCGCACCATGCTTGCCGCGGTGACGGCGGGCACCGATGCCGTCGCCTATCAGGCCACCGTGCAATCCACGATATCGAGCTTGATGGCCAGCGCCGGCATCAGTGCCGATCCGGTCGCCAGCTTGGCCCAGCAATGTGCCGCACCGCGCCCCGCCGGCACGATCGATCCCGAATCGAAGCTGCCTTATGGCGATACCCAGGGTAGCCTGGGCACGGAAATGTCCTGGATCGCCGCTTACGTCAATGCTACCTATTTGTGGTACGCCGACGTGCCGGCGATGAGTTCGGCGTCCTACGCCATCGGCAATACTGTGAGCTACGTCAATCCATATGACGACAGAAGCAGCACCAGGACGCTCCATACCAATTACGACGTGGTCGACGCCTATTTCAACACCCAGCGCACGCCTCTGTTTACCGCAACGGGCAAGCCCAAGGACCAGTTCCACTTCACTTACGTGACGAGCGACTGGGACAGCCTTTCGCGGTCAGGCGGCACGTCAGGCTTCGGGTTCGAGGTGGCCTTGCTTGCCGCCTATCCGCCGCGTTCGGCCGTGCTTTCGCTGACGTATCCGGGAACGGCCGCCGCGCAAAACAACCTGCAGCGCGGCGCCAGGATACTGACGGTGAACGGCGTCGACCTCGCTTACGGCAACGATGTCGACACCTTGAATGAGGGTTTGTTCCGACCGGTCGTGGGCAAGACCTACACCTTCACCGTGCAGGATGAAGGCAGCAGCACGCCGCGTACGGTCAGCATGGCCGCCGCCAATATCACCCTGGTGCCGGTGCAGAATGCCGGCACGCTCCCTGCCCCATACCAGGACGTGGGCTACATTTCGTTCACCGACCATATCGCGCCGGCGGAGAGCGAACTGATCGCGGCGGTCAACCAGCTCAAGGCGGCCAACGGCGGCGCCGGCATCAAGGACCTGGTGCTGGACTTGCGCTACAACGGCGGCGGCTACCTCGATATCGCCAGTGAACTCGACTACATGATCGCCGGTGCGGCGGCGACGCATGGCAAGGTTTTCGAGACCGACCACTATAACGACAAGAACCCGTTCGGTTTCACGACGGCGCAAGAGACCGTGCCTTTCCATGACCTGACGCTGGGATTCTCGACAAGCTCGGGCCAGCCACTGCCCCAGCTGAACCTGTCCACGGTCTACGTGCTTACCGGCAGCAACACTTGTTCCGCCAGCGAAGCGATCATGAACGGCTTGCTCGGCATAGGCGTGCGCGTGGTGCAGATCGGCGCCACCACGTGCGGCAAGCCCTATGGCTTTTTCCCTCAGGACAATTGCGGCACCACCTACTTTGCGATCCAGTTCCAGGGCGAGAACAACCAGGGCTTCGGCAGTTACGCCGACGGCTTCATTCCCGGTGGCAGCGGCAGCGCGGCGAACAACCTGCCCGGCTGCACGGCGTCGGACGACTTCTCGCACCAGTTGGGTGACCCGGGCGAAACCATGCTGGCCACCGCCTTGCAATACCGGGCTACAGGAAGCTGCCCGGCGGCCAGCTTGAAACGGGAGCAGCGTGAAGCCAAACCCGTCCTGGTGCGCTCGCCGGCACGCGAGAACAGGATATTACGCCGTCTGTCCGGCGGCGCGAAGAGCGGGCAGGCTTACCGCCAACAAGCGCCGGATGCATGAGCAGCGCCCGCCGTCCGGCAAGGATGGCCGGCGTCGTCGTGAAGAGGGGATCAGTAGATTTCCGGCACGATCATTTCATCCGGTACCGGATGGCGCACGTAGTCTTCGTGGCGCTCGCGGTCGGGCAATTCGATGGCCGGGTGCTCGATCTCGGAGTAAGGCATCTGTTGCAACAAGTGGTTGATGCAATTCAGGCGCGCCTTCTTCTTGTCCACCGCCTGTACCACCCATCAGGGCGCTTCCTCGATATGGGTGCGGTCGAGCATGATTTCCTTGGCCTTGGTGTACTCTTCCCAGCGCCGGCGCGATTCGAGATCCATGGGTGAAAGCTTCCACTGCTTCAGCGGATCGTGGATGCGGCCGAGGAAGCGCAAGTGCTGCTCTTCGTCGGAAATCGAGAACCACTATTTAATCAGCTGGATGCCGGAACGCACCAGCATGCGCTCGAATTCGGGCACGTCGCGGAAGAATTGCTCGTATTGCTCCTCGGTGCAGAAATGCATCACACGCTCGACGCCGGCGCGGTTATACCAGCTGCGGTCGAACAGCACGATTTCGCCGGCGGCCGGGAGGTGCGAGACGTAGCGCTGGAAATACCATTGCGTGCGTTCGCGGTCGTTCGGCGCCGGCAACGCTGCCACGCGGCAGACGCGCGGATTCAGGCGTTGCGTGATGCGCTTGATCACGCCGCCCTTGCCTGCCGCATCGCGGCCTTCGAACAGGATCACCACCTTGTGGCCGGTGTGCACCACCCAATCCTGCAGCTTGACCAGTTCCGCCTGCAGGCGGAACAGTTCGCGGAAATAAAGCCGGCGGGCATTCTTCTCCTCTTCGCTGCTATCGGCGGGCAGCTCGCCCGACAGCGCGTCGAGCGGGCGGTCTTCGAATTCGAGCTCGAGTTCTTCGTCATAGCTGTCGGCCAGATCGCGGTGGATGCGCGCGATCAATTCGCGGTCTTTGAGGTTCATGCCGGATCCTTAAAACAAATGCGGGAACAGCAGCGAATAGCCGACCTTGGCCGCTTGCACCCAATCCACGCCGCTGATTCCGTCGCGGCCGTGCATCAAGGCATTGGCCACGCTCACGCCGAGCAGGACATAGGGCCGCCAGGAAGTCGAAAGCGAGCTGGCACTGTCGACGTCGGTGGCCAGGCTCAAGCCAGTGAAGGCGACGCCAGCCACGCGCCGCAAGAGGAAGACGATGGTCGCCACCGGATTCGGCTTGGCATCGATACGCGGTCGCGAGGCGGCGGTGGAATTCATGGGCGACAGGCTCCGATGGCGATGAATGGACCAAGAGGGAAATTGCCAAATGTACCCGTCAAATATGACAGTCATGTGACCCTTGGTTGCCGCATTGAAAAATGCTTTGAGGCAACATAAACAACCCGTAAACATTGAAGGGGAAGCCGTAAACATTGCCTGGCGATGCCGGTATGGGGCTTGCATCCGGTCAAGACTGCGCCTAATCTGTCAGCAACAAAACAAACGCCGCATCGCGTATGCGGCAATTACGTGAGTTCGCAACTCCAGTCGTTTTACCCGTCCGCAAATCGTCCCCCGCTGAAATCCCGTTGCGCCGCAATTCGGCGCGCCGGTCCCGTTCGTCTTGCGGGAATGAGGCGCGGACCAGGCACAAACCGCAAATAAGAAGGGAAGGTAATCATCATGTTGAGCGAAGCATTCAGTCTGGTCTGGGTTCCCTATGTCCTGGACACTATCGTCGTCGTGCTGGTGCTGGCGATCATCGCCAAGATCACCGGCATGGTGCGCTATATTCCGAACGACCGCGTCGGCGTGGTCGAAAAACTCTGGAGCACCGGGGGCTCGGTCAAGAGCGGCTTGCTGGCCTTGCACGGCGAAGCCGGTTTCCAGCCCGAACTGCGGCGCGGCGGCTTCCATTTCTTCCCGCCGCTTCAATACCGTGTGCACATCCGTGAAATGATCTCGGTCACGCAGGGCAAGATCGGCTACGTGTTCGCCCGTGACGGCGTCGACCTGCCCGTGGGCCAGACCCTGGCCGACAATGCCAAGGTGTCCGACTTCCTCGACGTGCGCGCCTTCCTCGAAGGCGGCGGACAAAAGGGGCCTCAGCGCAAAATTCTGCGCGAAGGCACGCACGTGATCAACCCGGCCATGTTCGTCGTCATGACCGAGGAAGCCACCTATTCGCTTTCCCTCAATGCCAAGGAGGTCGAGTATTACGAACAGATGCGCGGCGTGCTGGTGGAACGCCTGGCTTTCCGCCCGGTGGTGATCAAGGAAGCCGACGGCGCGCACGACTCGGACCAATTGGCCATCGTCACCGTGCAGGACGGCCCGGGCTTGCCCAAGGACGAGCTGCTGGCGCCGGACGTGGGCGACGCGCACAATTCCTACCAGGAACCGGAAAAATTCCTGGCTGCCGGCGGCAAGCGCGGGCGCCAGGAGCGGGTGCTGGTCGAAGGCACCTACTACATCAACCGCCTGTTCGCCACAGTCGAATTCATTCGCAAGACCATCATCCCGGTCGGCTACGTCGGCGTGGTGGTGTCCTACACCGGGCGCAAGGGCGACGACCTCTCGGGCAAGGAGTACAGCCATGGCGAGCTGGTCGAAGCCGGCTGCCGCGGCGTCTGGCGCGACCCGCTGATGCCGGGCAAGTATGCCTTCAATACCTATGCCGGCAAGATCGAGCTGGTGCCGACGACCAACTTCGTGCTGATGTGGAAGTCGGGCGAAAGCGGTTCGAACTTCGACTCGAATCTGCGCGAAATCACCTTGATCACCAAGGATGCGTTCGAACCGCAACTGCCGCTTTCGGTAGTGGTGCACATCGACTATCGCAAGGCGCCGATGGTGGTGCAGCGTTTCGGCAACGTGAAGCAACTGGTGGAACAGACGCTCGACCCGATGGTCTCGTCCTATTTCAAGAACGTGTCGCAGACCAAGACCTTCATCGAGCTGATCCAGTCGCGTAGCGAATTGCAGGAAAACGCCTCGGAAGACATGAAGGCGCGCTTCCAGATGTATTCGCTGGAATTCCAGGAAGTCTTGATCGGCACACCGAAGCCGCAGCAAGGCGATACCAAGATCGACAACATCATGGCCCAGCTGCGCGACCGCCAGATCGCGCGCGAGCAGGTCGAGACCTTCGCGCAAAAGCAGATCGCGGCCGACAAGGAACGCGAGTTGAACGAAGCCGAGCAGCGCGCCGCCAAGCAAAAGGAATTGACCGGTTCGCTGGTCGATATCTCGATCAAGGAAAACATGGGCGCCGCCAGTGTCAAAGCCGCTGAGAAGAAACGCCAGGAAATCGAGGCGCTGGCCCAAGCCGAAAAGTTCCGCCAGGAAGTCGAAGGTGCGGGCCGCGCCTCGGCGATCCGCTCGGTCGGCGAGGCGGAAGCCGCCGCGATCAAGGCCAAATCCGAAGCGCTCGAAGGCGAAGGTGCCGACAAGCAATTGATGCAAACCGTGATGCTGCGCCTGGCCGAAGCCTTTGAAGCGGCCCGCGTGCCGCTCGTGCCGCAGATCCAGCTGGGCGGCGGCAGTGAAGGCAATGCCTTCTCGACGCTGATATCGCTGATGAGTTCCTTGAAAGCCGAAGAATTGGCAAACAGCCTGGCCAACCCGGCCAAGCGCGCGAATCAAGAGGCTTGAACGGCGGCGAAACGTGGAGGTGCCGGAGCATGCTCCGGCGCTTTCTCATGAATAAGCGGATGAGTCCGGGTTACCGGGAGGTATGGCGCAGCCGCTTGCGCTAGGGAAACGCTGATTTATTCACCGGCCCCTCGATTGGGCGCAGCATAGCTGGCACAATAGCACGTCCCCTTTGCCGATACCGATAAAAATGAAGCAATCGAGTTTTTCCGCAGCAGAGTTCGCAGGCAAGAAGAAGCAGACT
>DASVLM010000806.1:0-18093 GCA_036384875.1 Noviherbaspirillum sp. | reverse complement strand
GGATCGCTAACGGCGGTTGTAAGGGAACCGGTAGTTTTGAGGAAGGGATAATTGTTCTGATAGGCCGACCCCGAGCCGGAGCCGCGTACGGTGACCGAATTGGGAACCAGGGAGGTGCCCACACCGCCGAAGCGTCCCTCGTTTGCTTCGATGGCATAGTTGCCGTATTCGTCGATACCCACTCCGATCCATCCGCCCGCGAAACCGGGAATGCCGGTTTTCTGCGCATATCCGAGCGACCCGCCGTATGCACCAGGAACAGGCGTGATACTGGAATCAGACAAGGTGAGTGCCATACCATCCGCACCGGTCGCGTGGCCGGTCGTCGTCGTGTTGTAGGCATAGTGCTTGAATTCCACGGTAACCATGTTGCCGGCGGCGGGGAACGTCCCCGGCATGGTCGCACGGGTTGCCACATTGGTTTGATTACTGGTCAGACGGAAATAACCCGTATTGACGATCTTCGGCGTGAACTGTGTGGTACCGCTGTCCGACACGACCCAGTCGCCGTCGAAGATGGTCGACGGATTCAGGACAGCACGCGCGAAGCTGTCACATACGCAGCTCATGCCGCTTGGCAGGTCTGACGGTGTGGAACAGACGAAAGCAGTTTCTCCTGCTGCGAAATCAGTTGTGCTGCTCAAAGCAGCTGTCTGCGACGAGATCGAAGTTGAGGTGGATCCCGCCGTCACCGGTGTGGGAGACGACCATGCACTGTTCACGTATTTGCCCACGACGAAACTGGTCGGCGTGGAGATTGCATCCGGGTCGCCCGTAGCGAAATTGAGGGTCACCGCATAGCTGGTGAAGGTGATCGAATCACCGCTTGCCCACAGCGACCAGTAGCGATTGACGTCCTTGGTCGGATCGATGTTGGAACTGGCTATCTGCGGGTGCTCCGCGCCAACCGTGGTCCCCGTCAGCGTCCCTCCTCCGATGATGCTCGGGGTAATCATGGTGACGCCGATCGGCGCATATGACGTGCCGCTGCCGACGTGATAAGTACATGTCGTGGTCGAACCGGAGGGGAAAGTCAGCTTCAGGTACCCGACGACGTACCCGGTACCACGCGTCATGCTGCTGGAACTGGAACAGTTGCCCGATACCGTGATTTTGTTCGTACCCGTTGTCAGTGCTCCACTGGTAAGCGCCAGCAATCCGCCAACCGTAATGTTGTTGTTTGCAGTGACACCGTTGGAATTGTTGATGGTGAGATTCGTCAGCGCCGTCACGCTGCTGGGAATGCTGATTCCAGCCGAACTTCCTCCGAAAGCAAGGCTGGAGCCGGAGGAGGTGCTAAGGTTGGTTGCCGTGCCGGCGATGGCAGGCCCGTTCAACGTCAATGTGAATGCACCGACAGTCAAGGTGCCGCTATTGAGCGTCAGCGTTCCGCCGAGCGTCAGGCTCGCGCCCAGCGAAACACCGTTGGCATTGTTGATGGTCAGATTATTGAGCGCACTGATACTGCTCGGCACGCTGATTCCCGATGCATTGCCGCCGAACGCCAGGCTGGATGAAGACGTCGTTGCCAGCCTCGACGGCGTGCCGGCTATGGCGGAGCCGTTCAATGTGAGCGTATTGGACCCAACGGAAAACGCACCAGCAGACAACGTCAGCGTGCCGGCAATAGTAAGGTCGCCGCCCTGGCTAACGCCGTTGGCATTATTGATGGTGAGGTTGTTCACTGTGAGGCCGGCAGGCACCGAAACGCCGGCCGAACTACCGCCGAACACCAGATTGGAAGACGAAGTCGTGGACAAATTCGTGGGCGTACCCGCTATGGCCGGGCCATTCAACGTGAGCGTATTGGCACCAACAGAAAATGCACCCGCGGTGAGCGTCAATGTTCCACCGATTGTGGGGCTGTTGCTGCTGAGCGCGACGCCGCTTGCGTTGTTAATCGTGACATTGTTGAACGATGTATTCGTCGACCCCGAAATGGTCTGCGCCGAAGTACCGCTGAACGTAACCGTTCCAGTAGACCCCGTAAAGCCGCCGTTGTTGACGAAATTCCCTTTGACGGAATGGTTGGACGTGCCCGCGGCAAATGTATTGCTCGCATTGATCGTCAGGTTGCCGTTGACCGTAAGCGCTCCGCCAGCGGTTTTCGTGACGGCAGCGGTGGAAGCAAGCACGAGGTTTCCATATGCTGGCGTGGCCGAAATCGTTTGCGCAGCATTGGAATTGTAGGTAACGGTGCTTGCCGTGTTGAGCGTCGTATTTGCCGTCGTAAAGGTGGTTGGAAAAGTAGTCGCGGTACTGGTGCTGCCCAGGACAAGGCCTGTGCCCGATGCCATGGTGAATGGCGCGCCATTGTTGCCTGTGATCTGGTTGCCGCCATCGCTCAATGTCCCGGCATTGATGGCGAGTGCGTTGCTGATGGTGGTCGCCGCGCCCAGGGTTCCGGTTTGCCCCGGCATGTTGATCGTCAGCTTGTAAAAAGTCACCGTGCCCGAAGTCAGCGTAACCGACGATGTGGAATTCATGACCACAGTGGACGTGCCTTGCGTGAATGTGCCAGTCCTGGTCAGCAATGGACCGGACGTTCCATTCAAGGTGATCGTGGACCCGTTGGCCGTCAAGGTTCCGCCGGTGTCGATATTCAGATTTCCGGAAGTGAGCGCGTAATTTGACGTCGTCGTGCTCATCGTCGCCGTCGCCTTGCCTCCGGTCGCCGTGATCGTCGTCGTGCCTGCTATCGAAATCGAGGCGCCCATGTTGACGGTCAAGGAACGTGTCGGATTGGACGTTTTCGTCGGATTGACATCGAAGTTGCCGTTCACCGTAATGGCGCCCGACCCAAAGGTATAGGTCCGATTGCCAGAAATCGTCGGGATAAGCTGCAGATTGTTAAACGTGATGGCGCCGGACGTAAGCGTTGTGTTGGCGTTCGCCGTGATTGCCACGGTCGAATTTCCCGGCGTGAAGGTGCCGGTTCCTGCGATCGTAAATGCTGTCCCGCTCGTCAGGGTAAGGGTGCGACTGTTATTGTCGGTAGTGAAAACGGCGCCGGTGTCGACGGTAATACTTTGTACCGTCGCATTCTGGTTCAAGGCAATGGGACTGCCGCTGGTAATCTCGACGGTATCTGTTGTTGTCGGCACTCGCGCAGTGCCGCCGCAATTCCAGTTTGATGCAGTACTCCAGTTGCCCCCGCTTGCAGGGCTGACTGAAAAACATGCTGCGCCGAATGCCGCAGGTGCGAAGACGGACAGCATCGCCAAGGCGCACCACAGGAAGAATTTGATTTTTGTTTTCATTTGAACGGCAGATCAATATGTCAAACAGGGCTTGCACCGCAAACGCACCGGCGTATTGGAAGTGACCACAGTCCGGCAGTCCACGAACGCCCGCAAGTCGTACAGCGCATCGGCCAGCAAGTGCCGCTATCTCTCGGCCGTCACCTGCAACTGGCGGGAAACGTAGTACGTCGTCCCGCTTGTTCCCTGGCTGGCAGTCGAAGTAATTCTGTACACGTTCACCGTCGCATCTGCTTCATGCCGTGGCGAAGTCGGAGCTTCGCAGGTAACCGTTACCGTGAAGCCGGAAAGGTTTCCGTCCAATGGGCCGATGGTATCGCCTGCATTGCACTTGTCCGATATTATCAATTGATGCAGCCCCCACTCGATGCCCGCGCGCGCCGCCTGGTAGGCTTGCGCTCCCAACAGATCCTGCGTGGATGTCGCCTGCTGCGTGGTGGAGAACGTCACCATGGCAGCTGCAAGCGTTGCCAATGCAACCAGCAGGAAAATCGCGGAAACGAGAGAGAAGCCGCGCTCACCGTTTGCCGGCATCGTCGATACAAATTTTCGATTCAGGCGTTCAGGGCGCATTGTTCACATGGACCTCGTGGTAAAGCGTGACAGATTCGCCGTTCTGCTTCAACGCCAGTTGCATGGCAACGAGGCCGCTGCTCTCAGTCACACCGCCTGTATAGGTGAAGAACGTATTGGCGCAATCCACATTCTGCACCAGCAAAGCCTTTCCTCGCGTGGAGGTGGCAGGCGACACCAGGGCATCGAGTTTGGCGACGGTATTCGTATTCGCATTCAAAGGCTGAATCGCATAGCCCCAATATCGCCACAAGCTTCCATTGTCGCAAATATACGTAACCGGCCCGCTGACAATATGAAAACGATGGCTGGGTGAATGCCTGGGGAATGGCGTCGTGGATGTAATCGGCACTGTTGTGGTCGTTTCCCCTGCCCCACTGTACGCACGGAGATTGCTGCCCGAGTAGGCATCCGCGTCGTCGAAGCCGAGATTGAACACCACGATCTGATCTCCGGCATACAGGGTAACCGACGGCCCCAGCACGTCAAATGAAGTGACATTCGTTGTGGTATCGAGCACATTTCCCGATCCATCTGGCTCAGGCGCATACCTGTAACGCCCGCCGTTGCGCGTCAACAGGAATTCCATCACCGTCCCGCTGGACGTTACCCGCACACTGTTCGGCAGGGCCAGATGTAAGTCCCGCGCGATGCGTCGCAAGGCGGTGTCGGCGGCATCGGTAAGCTCGGCCCGGCGGGCGGCGTCCAGATAACCGTCTACCGGTTTTCGGATGAATACGGCAACGATCGCAGCGATGATGCCGGTAATGACGATCACTATGATCGCTTCCATGAGCGTGAATCCGCCCAAACGCTTTGGGAATGTGACGTTACGCGGTTTCATGGTGAATTCGGCGCGTAGCGGAATCGATAGCCGGTCAACGTGAGATCCGTATTTGACGGTCCGCGGACACGCACATCGATTTTCAGGATTTCCGAGGCGGGGACGCCGTTGATCGCAGCAGCCGGGTTGCTGATGCTCACGTCCGCGCGATACGCCGACAACGCAGCTACGGGAGAGCCCGAAATATCGATTACCGGATTCATCGAATAGCCCGCGTAATCGCCGACGTTGTTGAAGCGCGGGATATTAAGTTGTGTGAAGCGGCTCGCATTCGACGGGGATGGACCTATGCCCTGCGCGATCGATGCGCATTCATTGGCCGCTGTCGCAGTGGTGACATTGTCATCCGTGGGATCACAAATCGTGTATGGCTGCAACTCGATTTCTTCCAGCAGCGATTCGGCGATCGCGAGGGCTTGCTTGGTAATCAGCGGATCTGCGCTGTGTTGCACAGTGACGTTCATCGCCAGCAACACTCCGGCGATGCCAACACTGACGATCACGATGAACATGATCAGTTCGACCAGGGTAAGGCCGCCCTGCCTTGAACGAACGAATCTGATCCGGCTAGTGCACATAGCCGGTTTCCGGTTCTACGGTGATAGTGTGGTTCACACCATTTTCCGCGATGGTAATCGTCAGGGTCTGGATGAAACTTGTGGTGGGGTCGACGTCCGCAACATTGAATGGCTTGCCGAGCGGGCTGTAATAGAAATTGGCAGTGGTTGACGTGACGTCGGTTGGGACAGCTTCGCAGAACCATTGAGTGCTGTTGGCGCACGCAGCGAGGGTTGCGTCGGTGCCGCTGTTTTTGCCCGAGGGTGCGCTCACCTGATTTGCGGAATCGCACCCTCCGCTGAAGTTAGTATCGAAACAAAGCGCCGCGCTCGCTCCGTCGAGTTTCACGAATACATTGCGGTGCTCGGCGATAGCGACTTTTTGTGCATAGCGCAACATCGCCTGAACATTATTGGTGAAAGCCAGCGCGTCGAAAGTGCTTCGTTGAAAAAACCTCGGAATAGCGACGGCCGCAAGCACACCAGCCAGAATCAAGACCAGTATGAGCTCGATCAGGGTGAAACCGGAAGCTTGTCTTGAGACTCCCGGCGATGAGAGGCCATCAAGCCGGGAGCGATCCTTGAGGTTTTGCACAAGAAGCACCTGACTGCGCGCCAAAAAAAATGAAGCCCAACTTGAATGCAATTGGGCTGAATCGAAGAGGCCGGCAGATGCCGGCCGGTGAAACAACAAGATACGTCAGTTACCTGCACCAATGACCGTGAAATCTGCCGTAGTCGTGGTGGAGTCACGCTTCAGGGTGCATGTTGCGGTCGTCCCATTCGTGGCAGCTGCTGTATCAGCAGCCAGATAGTACGAGGTCGAGCTGGCCGTAGTACCCAAGGTCATTGCCGGATTGACTAGGCTACCGACATCTGAGCATTTCGATACTTTCACGCACTTGTTGGCTGTGACGACGTTGCTTACGGCAGCACAACCGGCATAGTTGATCGAAGCAGCTGATGCCAATCCACCCGCCACACCTTTAATTGCCGCCGTTTCCGCATCTCCGGACAGATCAACAAATTTGGGCAAAGCCGTCGCGGCCAGAATCCCCAAAATCACAATGACCATGACGAGTTCGATCAATGTGAAGCCACCCTGTTTATTCTGAATACCGCGCATTCACTTCTCCTTCAGCGTTTATAAAGTACCTAAATAATAAAAATGCTTCCGAGTTGCCAGCCTGATCGTTTTCAGGTCTTCATGAAATCAAGTGCAGTTGGCCAGGGTTGCATTGATTGTGTACGTCGGCAGCGTATTAGCCGCCGATGGAGTCGCGTAACCGATAGTGCAATCCGTCGTGCCCGAAATGTGTCCGGAATCGGGAGCTGCAATCCTCGGCGACGTCAGCCCGGTCGTCACGAAGTCTGGCGTCAGGCCTGCCAGCGAGATGATGGAAGTCGTGTCCGGGTAACCGTTCACATAAACCACCGTCACGCCCTCGATCACGATCGCAGGGCTGGGCGTTCCTGTGAAACTCGCATCGAACCCCCTGGTCAACAACATCGCATGCGCCATTGCCGCAGCAGCCTTGACCGACCCCATTGCCCCGCCCATTTTCGCCAGCCTCGCATCCGCCTGAAGCGAAGCGAAACGAGGCAGCGCCAACGCGCCCAGCACACCAATGATCGTGATGACAATGACCAGTTCGATCAATGTAAAGCCGGCTTGAGTTTTCCGCATCCTGAAGACCAATAGTTATTTGACGAGGCAATTTCGAGCGAGGTCACGAATAGCGAAATGATCGCTCAAATATTCGCAACCCGAGCCTAATATTTCCAATTTAACACCAAGCTGTCGCTTCAGTGCAACGTTTTTTGACAAACTTCCCGAACTCGGGATTACAAGTCCGTCGCGTGAATTGAATCTCTTTACCAGCTCAGATTATCGATCGACAGTTACTGAGCACATTTGGTTTCGGTGCCCGTCGGCGTCTTCATGCAGGCGTCGTGAATTGCGGTTTTTGTGGTGTCGACACCGGTGTTGTAAGCATCCTTTGCCGTTGTGGCATCCGAACTCAAATCCACGAACTTCGGAATCGCAACTGCCGCCACGATACCGAGAATGACGATAACCATGACGAGTTCGATCAGGGTGAAACCGGCTGCTTTTTGCGTAACTTTCATTTACTGAGACCCCAGGCTGGATTTTTATAGAGATTCGGACAGAAACTGTAATATGTTCTCATGCATCCTGAATGTTGCCAAGCAAGCACAACATTCTTATGGCGTGGAAAACCACAAATACGGCTCCACCAATACCAGCTTTACGCTGTCGGTTGCATGGTCAGGCATATTCAAAAAATTTGACTCCAATATCACACGCAGGCGAACCCGCTTGCGCCCTTCGCTATCTGGTTGAAAATGTTCGCCGCGACGAACGAGGTAGACCAGAGTGTGCGTTGCAGCATCGTAGTACCAGCTACCCAACGGCAGCTTCCCGATATCCGGGTTCGATAAAACACCAAGATAGTCGTCCGGCCGCGCATCAAGCCAGTCTACCGGACTTTCGTCGGCCAGAAACCTGTATTGCTGCGCCTGTCCCTGTACGAGCAAGGTTGCCATGCGTATGCGCAGCGCGCTCTTCATCGCGCTGATCGCATACTCCATGCGAGCCTTCTCGGCAAGCTCCTGGTAATACCACAGGCGGTTGAGCAGAGCGGTGGCGGCCGCGCCAAACAATATGACCGCTGCCATCAACTCTAAAAGAGAAAAACCGCTCTGCCTCCTCATTTATTTCTTGATCGCCGCTTTGCCGAGATCCCAGATCGGCAGGAATACACCCAGTGCGAGGATCAGCACAAGGATGGCGAGGCCGACGATGAGGATAGGCTCGATTTGCGCGGACAAGGTCTTCAGCTCGTAGTCGACTTCGCGCTCGTACATGTCGGCGATTTCATCCATCAAGTCGTCCAGCGATCCGCTCTCTTCACCGACCGCGATCATCTGCAGTACCACCGGGGTGAATACGCCGGTATTGACGGCGGTACGCAAGATGCTTTCGCCGCGCTCCACGCCATCGCGCATTTGTTCCACGCGGCTGGAGATATAGGCATTGTCAACGGTCTGTGCCACGACACTCAGGCCCTGAACGATAGGCACACCGCTCTTGCTGGACAATGCAAAACTGCGGGCAAACCGGGCCAGCGTCGCCTTCAACACAATTTTCCCGACGATAGGAATTTTCAGCTTCCATTTATCCCATTGGACGCGCCCCGGTGCGGTCGCGATGTACGACCGGAACGCAGCACCTGCCGCAGCCGCAACACCGACAAGCAACGGCCAATATTGGATGGTGAAGTTGGAGCTGGCAATCAGTATTCGCGTCATCAACGGGAGTTCGGTATTGAAACTCGCGAACACTTTGGCGAATGCCGGAATCACGAATATGTTGATCACCGTTATCGCGATGACCATGGCTACGACCACAAACGACGGATAGCGCAATGCCGATCGCACGCGCTCGCGCATCTCGCGTTCAAATTCGAGGTGATTGAACAAACGCATGAACACTTCTTCCATGCGCCCTGTCGTCTCCCCGATGCGAACCATGCTCAGATAGAAAAAGGAAAACACGTCGGTATGCCGCCGCATTGCCACCGACAGCTCGCGCCCCGCATCCAGCGATTCGCGAATATCCTTCAGCACTCGCGCAAAGGATTTGTTGATTGCCGATTCCTGCAATCCGGCCAAACCGCGCATGATGGGCACGCCAGATTTGAGCAGCGTGTAAAGCTGCCGGCTGAACAATTGCACATCAATCGGCTTGACCTTGGGTTCGAACAGACGGGCAATTCCGCCGCCTGCGCTATCACCTGCGGGCCTCTTCGCCGGCACGATCTCGATCGGAGTTATCCCGCTGCCGAACAACTGATTGGCCACAGCGCCGGAGTCTGCGCTTTCCAGCACTCCCTGCTGCAGCTCGCCACGGGCATTGCGGCCTTTGTATGCAAAATACGGCACGTTATTTTCCGAGAGGGTTCAGTGGCTCAATCCGATTGCTGATTGCTGATGCGCATCGCTTCCAGCACGGTGGTTCGTCCTGCGACCACAAGCGCGACGGCATGCCTGCGCAATGTCTGCCCTGCCATCTGCGCATGCGCGGTCTTGATGAAATGCGACGGGTCGTGGTGACTGATGGCGTCTGCGACCGCCTCCGACATTTCCAGCATTTCGTACACCCCGGTACGTCCTCGATAACCGGTACCGTTGCAGTGCGAACAGCCACGCCCGTGCATATAACGACGGGCATGGACGGTGTCTTTCAATTCAGCCTTCAACCATTCGGCTTCCGTCGGCGTGGGTTGATACGGCTGAGCGCAGCTTTCGCAAATGACGCGCACCAAGCGCTGCGCCAGCACGGCCTGCAGCGAGGTCGCCACCATGTATCGCGGAACACCCATGTCGAGCAAGCGTACCGGCGTGCTGGCAGCGTCGTTGGTATGAAGGGTGGACAACACAAGGTGACCAGTCAACGCAGCGCGCATGCCGATCTGCGCCGTTTCCTGGTCACGCATTTCGCCGACCAGCACAACGTCCGGGTCCTGACGCAATGCCGATCGCAACACGCGCGCGAAACTCAGTTCGATTTTTTCGTTGACCTGCACCTGATTGATGCCGGACAGCCGGTATTCCACCGGGTCTTCGACCGTGATCAGCTTGCGCTCCATCGTGTTGAGCTCGGCAAGAGCGCCATACAGGGTCGTCGTCTTGCCGCTACCCGTCGGGCCGGTCACGAGGAGCAGCCCGTTGGGCCGCTGCAGGATCTCGCGGAAGCGCTTCACCATGCCGGGAGGCATGCCGATCGCGTCGAGCTTCAGCATGCCGCCGCTCTGGTTCAGCAGACGCATGACGATCGATTCGCCATACTGCGTCGGCATGGTGGAAATACGCACGTCGATCTGCTGCTGCTTGACCTTGATGGCGAAACGGCCATCCTGAGGCAGGCGCTTTTCGGAGATATCGAGGTCCGACATCAGCTTCAGGCGCAGGGCCAGTGCAGGAGCGATCTTGATATCGGATTCGGTCTGCAGATGGAGCACGCCATCGATGCGGAACCGGATCTGCAAGCGCCTGTCTTGCGGTTCGATGTGGATGTCCGATGCGCGCACCTGGCTCGCATCGTCGAAAATGGACTGTAGCAGCTTGACGACAGGAGCTTCCTCCAACCCCGTCGCTTCGGCGGCAATCGCACCGAAATCGACGGCGTCGCCAAGGTCCTGCTCGAGCTCGCGGGCGAAATCGGTGATTTCTTCGGTCTTGCGATAGATGCGGTCGACCACTTGCAGGAGCTCGCCCTCGTTCACCACGGCGAGTTCGATGTTCTTCCTGATGGTCCGCGCAATCTCGTCGTAAGCGAACAGATCCGTCGGGTCTGCCATGCCGATGAGTAGCGAACCGCCGCGATCTTCGAGCGCAATGGCGCGAAAACGACGCGCCTGGGTTTCCGGAATCTGGCGCACCACATCCGGATTCACGTTGTAAAACTTGAGATTGATATAAGGAATATTGAGCTGCTTCGCCAGCGCGCCGGAGATCTGCTCCTCGGTGACGAAGCCTTGCTCGATGAATACGCGCCCGAGTTTGCGTCCGGTCCGCTTCTGCTCTGTGAGGGAAAACTGTAGCTGCTCTTCCGACAGCAGCTTTTGCTGCACCAGTATTTCCCCCAGGCGGACCTTCTCGGGCCGTGCCATACGCGCTCCTTGCAGACGTGAATTACACGCGTATTTTAGCCAGAATCCTTTCCCTAGCGAATTGTTTTTATTGGGAAATCTGGCGATACAACAGCGTCAGCCGTCGAGCGCCTGCCGGAAATCCTCGACCAGATCCGCCGTATCTTCGATGCCGACCGAAACGCGGATGAGCGATTCGGCAATGCCCATGCTCGCGCGGCGTTCCGGACCCATCTCGTAAAAGATGGTGTGCGCCACCGGAATGACCAATGTCCGGGTATCGCCAAGATTGCTGGCGGGGATCGCGAGGCGCAGGCGATTGAGATAGTCGAAGCAATCGATCTCCGCCTTCAATTCAAAGCTGAACAGGCTGCCGAAGCCACTGAACAGTTCCTTGGAAATCGCATGCTGCGGGTGCGACGGCAAGCCGGGATAGTGTACCGCCGCGACGCGGTCATCGGCTTCGAGCATTTGCGCCAGCGCCATGGCATTCGTACATTCACGCTCCATGCGCAGGGCAAGCGTCTCGGCGCCGACGGCGATGTGGTGCGCTGCCTCCGGCCCGAGAGATCCGCCGAAGTCGCGCAGGCTCTTGGCGCGGATCTGCGCCATGCCCCACTGCCCCGGCACGTAACGCTTGTAGGTCTCGAGGATGTTCGGGAAACGAGTCCAGTCGTAAAGCCCGGTATCGGTCAGGCTGCCGCCCAGCGCAATGCCGTGGCCGCCAATCGACTTGGTGAGGGAGTTGATCACCAGACTTGCTCCCACCAGTTTCGGGCGGAACAGGTAGGGCGAGGTCATGGTGTTGTCGACCACATAGAGAATGCCGCGGTCGCGGCAAAGCTGGCCGATGCGGCGCAGGTCAGCCACCTGGGTGCGCGGATTGGCGATGGTTTCGACGAACACCAGCCGCGTCTTCGGCGTGATGGCGGCTTCGACATTCTTCACGTCGGTAGCATCCACCATCGACACCTTCATGCCTTGCGCATCCACCGTCTGCCACAGGCTGTTCGTGTTGCCGAACAGAAAGGATGACGAGACGACATGGTCGCCTTCACGCAGCAGGGCTTGCGCCAGTGCACCGACTGCAGCCATGCCGGTCGAGAAGCAGATGGTCGCCATACCCTGCTCCATCTTCGTGATCTTTTCCTCAAGGGCAGCAATCGTGGGATTGCCCTGCCTGCCATACCGATAACCCGGCTGCTTGCCCTGAAAAACTTCAGCGAGCTGGCGCGCATCGCGGTAACCGTAGGTCACGGACGTATGGATAGGTTTGTGGAGCGAGCCGTGTTCGATCGGCTTCTGGCGGTCGCTGTGGAGAATGGTAGTGGTGAAGCCGTATTTCCTGGTGTCAGTCATATGAAGCTCGTCTTGTTGTCATCGGCACAGCGCCGCAATAAAAAAACCCGTTCAGCGTACGCTAAAACGGGTCGGCGATATGACGGCATCTCGAACATCCCTTTTTAGCAGCATTTGTAGCGGGTCTGAACCCTGGCGCCCGCAAGCAGAAGCAAATCGGCGCAAAGGCTTAATCCTAACGCAAAAGAAGCCGATTACAAAATCCGGGAAAACGTGACTATTGGCAACTATGTCAGGAAACAATTTTGCACTAAATGGTCCAACCATGATCTGAGAAGGACAACTTCCGCCGATGATCAATCGAAACATCGATGTGGCGGACTGCGCAAAAGGAATTTTCCTGAAGCATGGATACGGATTTCGATCGTCTCGTCTTGCAGGAAATGCCGGATGCCGTCGTGCTGACAAGTCCGGATGGCAAGATTGTGCACTGGACATCCAGTGCGACGACGGTATTCGGCTACGGCACTGAGGAAGCATGCGGGCAGTCGCTGACAGCTCTCATCACCCCGGCTGACCGGCATGACGAAGAGAGGCGCTGTTTCGAGCATGTGTTGCAAACCGGGGTTTGCAGCTATGAGTCGATCCGTCGCAAGAAGGACGGCACGCGGCTGCACATGGATATTTCCTGCAAGTCTGTTCCGGACGCCGGGGATGGCGGTCACCTGCTGCTGGTCAGCTACAAGGATGTCACTTCCCTGAAGGTGCTGCGCGACGCAAAACTGCTGGAAGCGAAATACCGCGACTTGCTGGAATCGATGCCGGACGGGATCGTTCTGGCGAATTCCACCGGGCATATCGTACTGGCAAACAGCCAGGCGGAACGGCTGTTTGGATATTCCTCCGGCGAATTGCGCGGGCAACCCGTCGAGACCTTGCTGCCGGAGCGCTTCCGTTCCGGGCACGTTGGGCACCGCTCGAATTATTTCGGCCAGCCGCGCGCGCGCACCATGGGAGCCGGACTTGAACTGTTCGGCCTGCGAAAGGATCGCGTCGAGTTTCCGGTGGAAATCAGCCTCAGCCCATTGGAAACCGAAGAGGGAACGCTGGTGATGAGCGCGGTCCGCGACATCACCGAGCGCAAGAAGGCGGAACAGAAATTCCGTGGCTTGCTGGAATCGGCGCCGGATGCCTTTGTCATCGTCAATCGCAGCGGAGAAATTGTCCTGATCAATTCCCAGGCGGAAAAGCTGTTCGGCTACCGGCGCGAGGAATTGCTTGGAAGGAAGGTAGATGTGCTGGTCCCTCGCCGCTTTGAAAGCCATCACGCGCAATATCGTTCCGGATTTTTCCGGGAGCCGCGCACGCGAGCAATGGGTGCCGGGCTGGAGCTCTACGGCTTGCGCAAGGATGGCACTGAGTTTCCGGTGGAAATCAGCCTCAGTCCGCTTGAAACGGAGGAAGGTGTTCTGGTGTCGAGTGCGATACGCGACATCACCGAACGCAAGCAGATCGAACGCACCCTGCATGACAAGAACATTGAATTGGAACGGGCCAATCTTGCCAAGGACCGCTTTCTTGCCAGCATGTCGCATGAACTTCGTACGCCATTGAATGCCATCATCGGCTTCACCGGTACGCTGCTGATGAAACTGCCTGGTCCGTTGACCACCGACCAGGAAAAGCAGCTCAGGACGATACAGGCGAGCGCAAGGCACCTTTTGTCGTTAATCAATGACCTGCTCGACGTCGCACGCATTGAATCAGGGAAAGTGGAGCTGCAATTACGGCCGGTGTCCTGCCAGCGCGTCATCCAACATCTGGTGGAAACGCTTGGGCCGCTTGCCAGCATCAAGGGATTGCAATTCATTGTCGACATGCCGCGCGAAGAGGTAATGGTTGAAACCGACGAACGTGCATTGAGCCAGATACTGATCAACCTGATCAACAACGCGATCAAATTCACCGAGCGCGGTTGCATCACCGTCGCGCTTGCGACCACTAACGAAGGCAGCATGGACACGCGCATCGACGTGATCGACACGGGCGTGGGCATCAAGGCTGAAGATCGCCAAAAGCTGTTCCAGGCTTTCACCCAGCTCGACTCTTCCACCACGCGACGCTTCGAGGGAACCGGGCTGGGTTTATATCTTAGTCAAAAGCTTGCCACGCTTATCGGTGGAAAATTGTCGTTCGCAAGCGAGTTCGGTACGGGAAGCTGTTTCTCTCTTTTGCTTTCGAAACATCGCATATCCTGATGCAAACAGCGGGCCGCGGAGGACCAGTAATTGGCAGCACGTATTCTGGTAGTCGAAGACAATCCGGCCAGCATGGAGCTTATGGGGTATCTGTTACAGGCTGCCGGTCACGAGCTCCTGTTTGCACACGACGGACGGGAGGCAATCGAGATTGCAGAGCGGGAACGCCCCGCTGCCATCGTTTGCGATATCAACCTGCCGCGGCTTGATGGCTACGGCATCTTGCATCACATCAAAGAACACTCCGACTTGAAACACACTCCCTGCATTGCCGTCACCGCACTTGCCATGGTGGGCGACCGCGAAAAGCTGCTCGATGCGGGCTTCGACGGCTACATCAGCAAACCCCTGGACCCGGAAACCTTCGTAGACAACATAGAAGGTTTTCTCCACCGCGGTTCTTCCGGAACCGGCCCGGCAGACGCCCATGCGTCGCAGTGAAACCAGGAGCAAAGATGGCGACCATCCTGATCGTCGACGATCATGTGCTGAACAGGCAGTTTCTCATGGTGCTGCTCGGGTATATCGGGCATCGCCTGATCGAGGCGGCGGATGGCGTCGAAGGGCTGCGTATGGTTACCGAGAACCATCCCGACCTCGTCATCGCGGATATCCTCATGCCCAACATGGACGGCTACGAATTCGTGACCCGCATGCGGGCAATACCTGCAGTCGCCGACACGCCGGTCATTTTCTACACCGCTGCGTATCACGAGCGTGAAGCCAGCACGATGGCATTGGCCTGCGGAGTGCCTTGGGTATTGCCCAAGCCGTCCGATCCCGAACTGATCCTGAAGACCGTCCACGAAGCGCTCGGCGTGCCGCAAAGGGACGCCGAACCGCCTCCGGCCGCCATGCCGGGAGAAGCCGGGCCGTTGGCGGGCATCGACGAGCAGCTGAACGAGTACTTCGTCGAGCTGGAGAATAGCCGCCACGCGATGTCCCAACTGGTCCATGACGGCCACACTCCCGGGAGCGACCTGAACAACCTGCAGCACGTGATGCAGCGCCTGTCGAATGCGCTGTCGAGCCTGCAGGGCGTCAGCCTGCGCCTGACCTCGCTGATCGAGCTCGGCATCGAGCTTGCAGCAGCACGCGATCCGGTCAGCCTGCTCAACATCAGCTGCCGCGTGGTGCAGGATATTTGCCTGGCAAAATATTCTGCAGTCGGCATGGTGGACGAACAGCGCACGCAACTGGCGCATTTCGTTATACGTGGATTGGACGAATCCACCCACGCGCGCCTCGATACGCCGCGCCCCCATGCCGGCGTGCTTGGAGAAGTACTGGAAACGCGTCGCCCACGCCGTCTCGCAGGGCTTCCCGGCGACGCGCAACAACTCGGGCTACCCGAGAGCCACCCGGCAGTTCACTCCTTCCTCGCTGTACCGATCTCCTCGCAGGAACAGGTCTTCGGCTGGCTCTACCTGGCGGAAAAGCTGGGCACCGGCGAATTCAGCGAAGTCGACGAACGGGCCGCTGCAACTGTGGCGTCGCAACTTGCCGTGGTCTACGACAATCTGCTTCTCTACAGCGCGATCCAGTGCCAGCATCTGCAATTGAAGTTGGAAGTGGCCGATCGCAAGCAGGTCCAGGAGACCTTGCGCCGCACCTTGCGTGCACGGACCGTGATGGCCGAGTGCAACCATGTGATGGTCCACGCAACCGACGAAGCCGGCCTGCTGCAGCAAATGTGCCGCACGGTAGTCGAAGCAGGCGGGTATCGCATGGCATGGATAGGCTATACCAATCAGGACGGCTCGGTGACACGAGTCGCGCAAGCCGGGAAGCCGCTGGAACCGGGGCATGTCGCTGTTGATGCGCAGACCCCGCCATTTGCGCTGCCCAACGGTTCGCCGCGCGATGCGGCGCGCTCCTGGGTGGTCATCGATGTCGCTTCCGACGCGAATCCGGATACCAACGACAATCATTCAGCGGAATATGACCTGGCGGTATCGCTGCCGCTGAAGGATGGCGATCGGGTCTTTGGCGTCCTTACCATCTGCGAGGAAGGCCCGAATGCCTTCGACAATGAACAGGTGGCGATGCTCAAAGAGCTGGCCGACGATATCGCGTACGGCGTGACCAGCCTGCGCACCAAGGCAGCCCGCGAAACCGCCGAAATCGCATTGCGCGCCACGGAAGAGAAACTCTCCAGCATCCTGGATTCCATCGACAACGTCGTGTGGTCTGCCACAGACCACGACTTCATTTATCTTAATTCCATTGTCGAACGAATCTACGGCAGGCCAGTCGAGCTGTTCTACGAAAACAAGGACATGTGGTTCGAGGCGGTGCATCCCGACGATCGCGACGCGGTGCGCGAGGCGCATGCCGAACTGGCGCGCCAGGGAAGTTTCACGCATGAATACCGGGTCGTGCGTCCCGACGGCGACATACGGTGGATCGAGGAGCGTGCCCGCGCCATTCGCAACGAATTCGGTCATGTCCAGCGCTACGATGGCGTGGCCATCGACATCAGCGAACGCAAGGCCTACGAGGCGCGCATCGAATACCTTGCGGACCATGATGCGCTGACCGATCTCGCCAACCGCAACCTGCTCGGCGACCGCATTGCTCAGGCCATGGCCCTGGCAAGGCGGCACGACACGCGCCTGGCGCTGCTGTTCCTCGACCTCGATCGCTTCAAGGGAGTCAACGACAGCTTCGGCCATGAGCTCGGCGATGCCTTGCTGCTGGAGGTATCGAACCGCCTCAAGGCGGTAGTCCGCGACGGCGATACGGTGGCGCGCCAGGGCGGCGACGAATTCATCATCCTGTTGACCGGCATCCACCGGCCGCAGGACGTAGCAGCGGTGGCCTTCAAGATATTCGATGCATTTGCCACACCCTTCTTCGTGCGCGACCGCGAGCTTTTCGTAACGACCAGCATCGGTGCCACGATATTCCCGGAAGACGGCGAAGACCTGCAGGCGCTGCTGCGCAATGCCGATACGGCGATGTACCGCGCCAAGGAAGAACACGGCAATGCGTTCCAGTTCTATTCCAAGGAGATGAGCATCCGCGCGCTCGAACGCGCCGAGCTGGAGAGTTCGTTGCGTCGCGCGCTCGAGCGCAAGGAATTCGAACTGTTTTATCAATCCAAGGTGGACGGCAAGACCGGTCGCATTATCGGTGCGGAAGCGCTGATACGCTGGCGCCATCCGGAACTGGGTCTGGTATCGCCGACCCGCTTCATTCCGATGGCGGAAGAAATCGGCTTGATCGTGCCGATCGGCGATTGGGTGCTGCATGCCGCATGCTCGCAGATCAAGGAATGGCAGCTTGACGGCCTTCCGAAGATCAATGTGTCGGTGAACCTGTCCGCGCGGCAGTTCAAGCAGGAGCGCCTGGTCGAGTCGGTGGCAGAAACGCTGCAATCATTCGGCCTCGAGGCGCAATACCTTGAACTCGAGCTGACTGAGAGCATGGTCATGAACAGTGCCGAAATGTTCATTACCAAACTGCGCGAGCTGCAAGACCTCGGCGTGCAATTGTCCATCGACGACTTCGGCACCGGCTACTCAAGCCTCAGCTACCTGAAGCGCTTCCCCCTGCATCACCTGAAAATCGACCAGTCCTTCGTGCGCGACATCGCAACCGATGAAGACGATGCATCCATCACCA
>DASVLM010000805.1:0-9143 GCA_036384875.1 Noviherbaspirillum sp. | reverse complement strand
ATGTCTTCCAGGTTGATGCCGCCGAAAGTCGGATGCAACGCGGCGACGATCTCGACCAGCTTTTCCGGGTCGGTTTCATCGATTTCGATGTCGAAGGCATCGATGCCAGCGAACTTCTTGAAAAGCACCGCCTTGCCTTCCATCACCGGCTTGCCGGCGAGCGCGCCGATGTCGCCAAGTCCGAGCACGGCCGTGCCGTTGGTAATGACGCCGACCAGGTTGCCCTTGGCGGTGTAGTCGTAGGCGCGAGCGGGATCCTTGTTGATGGCAACACAGGGCACGGCGACGCCGGGCGAATAGGCGAGCGAGAGATCGTCCTGGGTGGCGACCGGCTTGGTGACCTGGATCGCGATTTTTCCGGCGAGGCCGGAGGAATGGTAGTCGAGAGCGTTTTGTTCCAGCGTAGTCATGGCGTTTTTTGAGAGCGTTATCGTCTTGTGTAGTTGTTGTGCAAACCGGCCGGCAACGGGGCATCGCAGCCGGGATCGCGGCTGCATGACAGGATTGCAGGCAGGCTTGTCGACAGCGAGGGGCGAGCGCCTTCGCTATCGTTTTTCAGTGCACAAAGACGGGTAGGTCTTTGCGATGCAGGACGGAAGAGCTGCAGCACTTCGTGCCGCTCCCCGGGGTTCCCCCGGCTGTATGGGAGAAGGACAAACCGCAGGATCGCGCCATGTCAGGCGGGATGCGGGGGATATAGCCTAACATAAGGAAAGGCCGCGCGAGGAATAATTGTAGTCCGAAAAACCAGCCGGATGTAGTGATGCAACCAACCGCCGGCCAAACTGTCGGGAAGATCAGCGGAAAGCCTCGGCCAGCGACATTACGCGCGGATGGATCGTGATGTTGAACGACCCCATCACTTCCCCGATCTTCTGCAGGTTGGCCACACGCTCGGCCTCGGTCCAGCCTTCGAAGATGTCGGTACCGGGTTTCTGGAAATGCAAATCGACGATCTTGGTGCCGTCGTGGTGGGTGTACTGCTGTGAATGGACTTGCTTGAATCCCATGCCCTCCACTGCCTGGATGAAGGAAGCCGGAAGCTCGGTGGCATTGACCGCCACGTAAATCATGTAGGTCTTGCCAGGCGGCTTGGCGGCGACGTCGACCGTGTATACGCCCGGGGCGATCGGCGCCGTCGTGCTCTTCAGGAATAGCATCTGAATCCTCTTCTCAACTCGTTACGGTGCACGGCTCTGATGGCCGTTCGGGCAACTCTTTCCGCACCAACATGTTGACTATGCCACAAATGCCATGCGGTTTGAACCGTTGTCGTTCTGATCACTGATGGCAGCATCAAGCCTGCCAGACGCCGTAACCCGATTCGCGCAGCGCGATGGCGAGTTCGACTTCCATATCGCGCGCGCCGTCGTAAGGCATGGGGTTATACATCTCGTAGAGTTCAGGCATCAGCCGCAGTCCGAATTCGAACACATAGCGGTTCGACTGGATGCCGGCCTTGTGCTTGTCGAAGCGCAGGTCCGGGTCGAGCCCGGTCATGCCGACATAGACACAAGGCTTGCCCCGCACGTAGTCCGGGTTGGCCTTGCAAAAGCGCGGCTCATACAGCACGTCCGGCGACAGCAGGACCACATAGACGTGGTAATGGTAGCGCCGTCCCATCGCCGCTTGTTGTAGGTTGCCGGGCTCGTCGATACGTTACTGCTTCGGCAGCATCGCAGGCAAGGGCTTGACGTCGCCGCAATCCGCCGCCAGCCATTTGCCGCTGGTTTCGTGATGCTGCGTCACCGGCCTGCCCTCCGCTGTGCCCTTGAAATCGAACGTGGAATTGAAGCTGTCGCTACTCGAGAGCACGCCTTTCGCCTTGCCCTCGCCCTTCATGTGCGGGCCGTCGCATACGATGTCGACGGAATAGCTGTTGCCGCTGCGCTGGTAATTCTTCGACTGGCACCCGCTGTCCTTTGAATCCATCATCGGCGGATGATCCTGCGCCGCCATTTCCCTGGTGATGCAGACCTTGGTCACCATGGCGCCGTCGCGCATGTCCGGCAGGCTGATGCCAAGCTTGCGCATCTGCTCCATCTGTTCCGGCGGAATCTTCGGCATGCTTTTCATCATGTCCGACTTCATCGTCATCTCCCACAGACCGGGCTTGATCTTGTCGGCGGCGCATGCCTGGCCGGCAACAGCGATCGCGGCGAACAGCAATGTGAGCGGAACGGAAGCAATGCGCATGGCATCTCCTTTGAGTTTTGTCACAAGCATTCTAGTTTCTCCCGTGCATAACGTGTTGATTCCGCACAGCCTGATAAACTTTGCGCACCATGTACACCCACTTCTTCAGGCTGGCGCGGGAGCCTTTCTCGATATCGCCCGATCCGCGCTATCTTTTCATGAGCCAGAGCCATCACGAAGCGCTGGCCCACCTGAGATACGGCGCCGGCGGCGGAGGCGGCGTGGTCGTGCTCACCGGCGAGATCGGCGCCGGCAAGACCACGGTGTGCCGCTGCTTCCTTGAACAGGTGCCTGACAACTGCAATGTCGGCTACATCTTCAATCCCAAGCTGACGGTGCAGGAACTGCTGCAGGCGATCTGCGAGGAATTCCACATCGATGTCCCGCGCAGCGACGCGCGCACCGGCGTCAAGGATTACATCGATGCGCTCAACCGCTTCCTGCTCGACAGCCATGCGCAGGGCCGCAACAGCGTGCTCATCATCGATGAGGCGCAGAACCTCGCCGTCGACGTGCTGGAACAACTGCGGCTGCTGACCAACCTCGAAACCAATGAACGCAAGCTGCTGCAGATCGTGCTGATCGGGCAGCCGGAACTGCGCGAGATCCTCGCACGACCGGAACTGGAGCAACTGGCGCAGCGCGTGATCGCCCGCTATCACCTCGGTGCGCTCAGCGAGCAGGAGACCGCGAGCTACGTCCAGCATCGCCTCTCCACCGCCGGGCTCGGGTCGTCATCGCCCTTCCAGCAGCCGCAGATGATGCTGATCCACCAGCTCACGCGCGGCGTACCCCGCCGCATCAACCTGCTGTGCGACCGCGCCCTGCTCGGTGCGTATTCGCTGAACCGGCATGAGGTCGACGGCTCGATCATCCGGAGTGCGGCGCGCGAACTGTTCGAGCCTGCGCGCAAGCCGGCATCGCGGGTGCCTTACGCAGTGCTCGGCACTGCCGCCGCCGTGCTGGTTGCCGGAACGGCTGCATGGACTGTCGCGGGCGGCAAGCTGCCGGAAGCGCCCAACGTGCCGACCACTGCCGTGCAGAAGCATGAACCGCCGAAGACAACCCGGGCGCTGCCCCCAATCCACACAGCTGCAGCGCCTGCGGCGGAAGTGCCGCTCGTCCTCTCCGCGCAGGATGGCAACCCGCGTGCCGCTTTGCGCAGCGAAGATGATGGCCTGCGCGAACTGGCGCGCGCCTGGGGCATCACGCTGCCTGCCGACGGCAACGCATGCGAGATGGCAAAGAAACACGAGTTGCGCTGCTACCGCGGCGAAGGCGGTATCGGCGAACTGCGCCAGCTCGACCGTCCGGCCGTGGTGAAGCTGTACGACGATGCCTCGCGCGCCAGCTATGCCATCCTCGCCGGCATCGGCGACACGACCGCAACGCTGCGCGCGGGCGATGCCAGGCAGGAGGTCGCCCTGACGACACTGACGCGCCGCTTCCACGGAGAGATCGTCACGCTGTGGCATGCCCCGCCGGGGCTCGGCGAATCAGTGCGACTGGGCGACCAGGGAACACAGGTGGATGCGCTGGCAGCGCAACTGGCCAAGGTGTACGGCAGCAGGAAGCTGGCGCCCGGCCAGCCGTTCAACCAGAAATTGCTGAAGCAGCTGGAAGATTTCCAGCAATCGCAGGGGCTGTTCGTCGACGGCATTGCCGGCCCGGTTACCCTCATGCACCTGAATCGCGTTGCGGGTTTGGAAGAACCCTCGCTGCGCAACGCCGGCACAGTGCCGAACATCGCCGCCCGGCGGGAAGAATGAAACCATGTCCTATATTCTCGATGCGTTGAAAAAGGCGGAAGCGGAGCGCAGGGTTGGCGCTGCCGGCTTGCAGCCAGCATCATTGCCGCCGTCGAACCCGATGCAGCCGGCGGAGCGGAAGACGGTCTTGCGCACGCCATGGCCATGGGTGGCCATGACCGCCGTTGCGGCAGTGATTGCAGCTTATTCCTGGCTGCGCCCTTCGCCTGCTGTCGCACCTGTCTCGCAACAGGCTCCTGCTCCTGCAAAGATACAGGAACCGAGCTCAAAACCCGTGCAGGCCCAGGCAAAGCAGGACACCGCAACGCCACCGCCCGCGCCGTCCATTGAGAAGGAAGCACCAGTCGAAACGCCGCATGTCCGCGTGCGGAAGCCGGCGAAGCCGGCGGAAAGGAAGCATCCCGCAGAAGCCAGGACCGCCGAGCCGGCAGCGCCGCCACCGCCGACCTTGCGTGAACTGCCCGACAACATCCGGCGCGAAATCCCGCCGTTGACGATAGGCGGCTATATCTATTCCGGCAACAAGGAAGACCGTACGGTCATCATCAATGGACGCCTGCTGCATGAGGGCGAAGAAGCCGCGCCCGGACTGACGCTGGAGAAGATGATGCCGAACGGGATGGTGCTGAATTACCGCGGCCGCCGCTATCGGACCAGCTACTGAGCCAAACACACGGAAGGGCGGTCGGCACTCCCGCGACACCGCCGCTGACGTGTCGTCAGCACGCGACAGGCGGACATGCTCGGATTCATGTTGCAGGCGCGCCATCTGCGCTAAGATGATGCAAACCGTTCCGGATCGATTGAATGGATGCTATTACCGCCGGCATAGCCTTGATCGTCGTGCAACTCTGCGTGGCGTTGGTCATGGCCGGGATTTTTTATGCCGCGCCGGCGGAGAGATGTACGCGCGATTGGGCCCTGTCCGGCGTACTGGTTGCAACCGGTGTGCTGATGGTCGTGCTTAATGCCGGCGCACCGCGTTACCTGATACTCGTGCTTGGCAATAATGCGCTTATCTGCGGCCTTGTCATGCAGTGGTCGGGCATACGCGCCTTTTACCGCAAGGGGAACGGCATCGCTGGCTGGTGCGTGGCGGCAGCCTTTTTCGCGATCTATCTCGTTCTGCTGGTTGAAGGCGCGCCCTTGCAGGCGCGTTCGCTGCTGTCAGCAACCACCATCCTCTCCATACTTGTGCTCAATACCTACGAGGTATGGACAGGACGCGGCAGGCACAGGAGTTTTGTCCGCCGCCTGATATTGTTCGCCTTGCTGCTGATGGTGGTCAGCTACAGCTTCCGCGTGCTGGGGACAGTCACGCGGGCATCGGAGATTTTCCCGAACAGCAATTCGCCGCTGTCGGTCACACTGCTCTATTTCGCGCCAATTGTCGGCACGCTGCTGTTTTCCAACGGTTTGCTGCTTCTCTATTTCGAGCGCGTCGTCGCCGACAAACATCATCTCGCCACGCACGACGAACTGACCGGCCTGCTGAACCGGCGTGCCATCAACAGCGGTGGTGATCGCGAAGTCAGGTTGGCAACCCGGCTCAAGCTGCCGGTCGCAATTGCCTTCGTGGACATCGACCACTTCAAGCACATCAACGATACACAAGGGCACGAGGCGGGCGATACGGTGCTGGTCGAACTGGCACAGGTGCTGGGCGAGGCTTGCCGCAACGTCGATCTTGTCGGCCGTTACGGTGGCGAAGAGTTTTGCCTGATCTTCCCCGGCACCGGACGCGCCAACGCGGAAGTGGTCGCGCGGCGGCTGGTCGATGCAGTACGCATGCGTGCCTTCTCCATCGGCCGCGAAGTGACGGTAAGCGTCGGCGTCGCCTCGCTCGAACCCGAAGAGGAAGATCGTTCCTGGTCCGCTCTTGTGCGCAAGGCGGACCGCGCACTTTACGCAGCCAAGGATGCGGGCCGCGACACCTTCCGCGCCGCAGCCTGACCGGATTCGGCGCTACCCGAAACGTCAGTGCAGGACAGGCGGGCGTACGTGCGCCGTAGCGGCAATGCGCTGCGCCGCGCGCGAATCCTCTGCTGCACTATCAACCACACGCAGGACTTCATCCGGCGCAAACTGATGCAGCATGTGGCCCGCGCCATCCGTGACATGCAAGGTGCTCTGCTGCAGTTCTTCATGCAACCGCTCGGATTGCGTATGGGTATTCACATATTTGTCCCCGGCGCCTGCCATGATGGCAACCGGCATGGAAAGCTCGCGATAGCGGTCGCGCAAGGAAAAGGTCGATGGGATCATCAGCGCTGCATCCCCCGCGCTTGCGCGCAGTTGCGATGGCCGCAAAGCCATCCAGGGCTGGAACTCCCTTTCAAAGCGTTCCGGCATCGCTGCCGGACTGAAGATGCGCCGCATCAGCGCCGGCCACATCAGGCGCGCGAGCAGCGGCGAAATGGTAAAGCGCATCAGGTCGCCGATCACAGGGATGGCCGGCGGTGACAGCAGGGGTACGTCCAGCCTTGCGGTGGGATAGTAATACCCCGATAAAAGAACCAGGCTCTTCACGAATCCCGGATTGGCCAGCGCCATCGAGATCGCCACCAGCGTCCCCCAGGAATGACCAAGGACGATCGCCTGACGCACGCCGAGCAGGTGCAAGGCATGGTGCAGCAGTTCCGCCTGCGCCTGCGGTGTCCATACTGTCGTCCGCGGACGTTCGCTGTAGCCGTAGCCGGGACGATCGAAAACGATGACGCGATAGCGCTGTGCCGCGCGCTCGACCAGGCCGCTGGAAACGAAGTCCTGGATCATGCTGCCGTCGCCATGCAGCAGCACCAGCGGCTGCCCTTCCCCGCGCTCGATGTAATGCAGGCGTACGCCCTCGACTTCAATAAACCGGCCCTGCGGCGGATTGTCGCGCTCCGCCTGACGGCTGCGCTGCTGCACGTACAGAGCGGCAGCGGCCAACGCCACGCCCGCGCCTATCAACACCGTATTGCGCCTGCTGCTGCGCGTGCCGGCAACCTTGTCCGCCACCTGTTTCGTGATGTGACGGAAATCGTTGTCATCCCGCATCTTTACTCTCTCCACATTCAATGTCGCACCGGTGGGACTGTTAGCGGATAGCCAAGTTCCTGCGGATAGCACCGCTGTTGACTTGACATTAAATGTATATGCACATATATTTTTCGCACTTGTTGACCGATTCCCATGGAACCCATTCGCCTCCCCTGCTACTGCGGCTCTATCCGCCAGGTTTCCCGCATCGTTACGCAGATGTACGACCAGGCACTCAAGCCGTCCGGCCTGAAGATCACGCAATTCGGCATCCTGCGCGTGCTGACGGCATTTCCCGGGCTTACCACCGGTGAGGTCGCGCAGTCGCTGGTCATGGACAGCACCACGATGACCCGCACGCTGAAGATCATCCAGGACAACGGCTGGATTGCATCGAAACCCGGCGAGGACAGGCGCGAACGCCGCTGGGAAGTGACAACCGAGGGCAGCGCACGTCTTCAACAGGCAATCCCGTTGTGGAAGTCGGCGCAGAAGGAATTCGCGGCAATGGCGGAAGGCGTTGACCTCGACGGCCTCACGCGTACCGCGTTCGAACTGGCACAAAAAATCGCCGCCTGATTTTTTTTGCCATTTTATGTGTATATACATTTATCAGGAGAAGAGCATGTCAGCACCGCAGATCGATGTCACAGCTGGAGAGAATTTTTCCTTCGCACAGGTAGGCGACTTCACCGGCCTCGACGGCTACCAGTTCTTTCATCCGCTGGGCAAGGGGCGCGGCTTCCCGGGCAAGCTCTTCCTGAAGGAGCCTCTCGCCATGACGGGAATGGAAGTCTCGCTCAACAAGCTGCCCGCCGGCCAGGGCATGCCTTTCCACCATCAGCACAGGGAACATGAAGAGCTTTACATCTTCCTCAAGGGCAGCGGCCAGTTCCAGGTCGACGGCAAGCTGATCGAAGTGCGCGAAGGCAGCGTGATTCGCGTCGCGCCCGACGGCCTGCGTACCTGGCGCAACAACTCGACGGAAGACCTGTTCTACATCGTCATCCAGGCCAGGAACGGCAGCCTGCAAGCGACCGAGATCGAGGATGGCGTGATGTCGGCCGACAAGGTCGTGTGGCCGGAATAAGGAGAGCACGATGACGACAACCAGGGACGCGGCGTTTTTCAATGGCCTCGGCACGTCTTACCTGCCGGGCCTGCTCGGTATCCGGGTGAGCGAGGTGGGCTCGGGCTTCGTGCTGGCCGAATTCGAGGTGACGCAATCGCACCTCGCGCCGAACGGCTACCTGCATGCGGGCAGCGTGGTGACGCTGGCCGACACCGCTTGCGGCTATGCCTGCATCGCCCATCTGCCGGAAGGCGCGCAAAGCTTCACCACGATCGAACTCAAGAGCAATTTCGTCGGCACCGCACGCGAAGGCGTGGTGGAATGCGAAGCCAAGGCAGTGCATCTCGGCCGCAATACGCAATTGTGGGACGCACTGGTGAAGCATCGCGACACCGGCAAGCTGATGGCAACCTTCCGCTGCACACAGATGGTGTTGTGGCCGAAATAGCCTGTTGTTTTACACGCCCCGGCAATCCTGCCTGCCGGCGGGGTTGCTAAAATGCGTGCATGAGCTACCTCGCCATCAAACACCTCCACATGACCTGCGCCGCGCTGAGCGGCACTTTCTTCTTCATCCGCGGCATCTGGATGCTGCGCGATTCGCCCCGGCTGCAGCAGCGCTGGGTCAAGACCGTGCCGCACATCATTGATACCGTGCTGCTCGGCAGCGCGTTGACGATGGCGGTGTGGAGCAGCCAGTATCCCTTCGTGCAGAACTGGCTGACCGCCAAGCTGCTCGCGCTGGTCGCTTACATCCTGCTCGGCACCATCGCCCTCAAGCGCGGCAAGACGAAAACGGTGCGCACCATCGCCTTCGTCGCCGCGCTGGCCGTGTTCGCCTACATCATCAAGGTGGCGATCACGCGGCAGGTGATCTGAGGGGAGCCGTTTGGAACAATTCACCACCTTCACGCAATCCGGCATCGCACTCGACAACCTGCAGCTGTTTCGCGATATCGCGCCGCAGGAAGTCATGCCTCTGCTGGCCGATTGCCCCGTCGTGCGCGTGGCCGAAGGTGAAATTGTTGCGGATGCCCGTTACAAGGGCGGACGGCTCTACATCGTGCTGCGCGGCGCGCTCAGCG
>DASVLM010000804.1:0-2197 GCA_036384875.1 Noviherbaspirillum sp. | reverse complement strand
TTCCCAACCAATCAAAACTCATTACTGACTTTTTACTTGGTGGGACGCTTGCATTGCTTGGACAGGTCGTAACCCTCCAGCACAAGACGTCCACACAATTCACCTGCGCACACTGTCAAAGATCCTTGTTCTGCAGCCCGTTTCCGGTCTGCACCCCGCAACGTTTCGTCCCGGGTGAGCCGCCCATTCTACATCGCTTTTTGCGACCGTCAACACCCTCGGTGAAGCTTCTTCGAGGTCCCGCAGGCCGTCTTGCGACGTTGGGCGACTGCGGGCCGCGAATAATACGGGCTGCGCTTTATTTGGCAAGCATTTCTTGAGATAAATTTCACGGAATCTTCGCAAGCGACTGTCGTGTCGCCGAATTTTCTTTTCCCAAACGCGCCCGCACACCGTCATGCCTGCCGGCGAAGACGTAGCGGAATCAGCCGAGCACGAGCTTCACGCGGGCAAAGTTGCGCTTGCCCACCTGCAGCACACCTTCGAAGCCGGCGCTGAAGACGCGCTGCGCATCCACCACCACTTCCGCGTCGATACGTACGGCGCGCTCCTTCAACTTGCGATTCGCCTCGGAATTGCTGGCCGCGAGCCCGGCCGCGGTCAGCAAGGCGGCCAGCCGCATGCCTTCCACGGGAACCACGACATCGGCCTGCGGCAACAGCGAGGTATCACCCTCGCCGCGTACGACGGCATGCCAGCCTGCGATAGCCTGTTCCGCGGCAGCCGTGTCATGGAAGCGCGCAGCTAGTTCGCGCGCGAGGCGCAGCTTGGCGTCGCGCGGATTGAGTGCACCGCTGGCGACGTCCTGTTTCATCCGGGCCAGCTCGTCCAGCGACACGTCGAAGCTGAGCAGCTCGAACCAGCGCCACATCAGTTCGTCGCCGATCTTCATGGTCTTGGTGACGATGTCGATCGCCGGCTCGTTGATGCCGATGTAGTTGCCCAGCGACTTGGACATCTTGTTGACGCCATCCAGGCCTTCCAGCAACGGCATGGTCAACACGATCTGCGGCGGCTGGCCGTGGTGTTCCTGCAGCGCGCGGCCCATCAGCAGGTTGAACTTCTGGTCGGTGCCGCCCAGTTCCACGTCCGCCTTCAACGCCACGGAGTCGTAGCCCTGCACCAGCGGATACAGGAACTCGTGGATCGCGATCGGCTGCTGTGCCGCGTAGCGCTTGGTGAAGTCGTCGCGCTCGAGCATGCGCGCCACGGTGTGCTGGGCAGCCAGCCTGATCATGTCGGCCGCCGACATCTGGCCGAACCATTCGGAGTTGAAGCGCAGCTCGGTCTTCTCGCGGTCGAGCACCTTGTAGACCTGCTCGGCGTAGGTCTCGGCGTTGGCCAGCACGTCTTCGCGGCTGAGCGGCTTGCGGGTGACATTCTTGCCGGTAGGATCGCCAATCATGCCGGTGAAGTCGCCGATCAGGAAAATCACCTGATGGCCCAGGTCCTGGAACTGGCGCATCTTGTTCAGCAATACGGTATGGCCCAGGTGCAGGTCCGGCGCAGTCGGGTCGAAGCCGGCCTTGATCCGCAACGGGCGGCCGCCTTTCAGGCGCTCGGCCAGATCCTCCCGCTTGATGATTTCGTCGGCGCCGCGCGCAATCGTGGCCAGCGCCTGCTCAAGCTCGCTCATTGGTTTCTCTCTAGATGAAGTGGGCAGCGGCCCGCAATGTGACCGTGCCGTCAACGTTAATTGTGTGTTAACTAGAAATGCGTTGCAAACCCTTGATGCGAAAGGCGTTGACGCCCTTTGCACATGACCGTTATGGTACGCGCAGTTTGTTACTTTGTAGCGCGGGCGTGTACAGCATGGCAGAAGAAAAGCAGGGGGCTCGGCAAACCCGCAAGCAGGCGATCTGTCGCAAGGCACAGCGTCGGCACTCCCATTTCTACGAGCGCCGGGCGCACTGGTCGTTCAATCGCTCGGGCGAGGTCGAACCGATCCGCTGGAACCGCGAGCGCCTGGTGCTCGCCGGCACCGCGTTGCTGATCACCCTGTTGTCCGGTTTCATCATGCCCGCCTGGGCCAGCGCGATGCGTCCCGCGCCTGCACCGGAAGCACATTCGCTGCTGCCTTTGGCGCTGCCCAAGATCACGCCGGTCAACACCACGCCCGCCACCGTGGACGACTGGCAGGTGGTGCGGGTGCAGCCGGGGCAGACGCTGTCGGACATTTTCACTGCCCGCGGCCTCG
>DASVLM010000803.1:0-3544 GCA_036384875.1 Noviherbaspirillum sp. | reverse complement strand
CTCGCCGCCGCGCTGGCCGTGGATCAGCGCGTGATGCGCCCAGGTGACGGTGGTGCCGGAAAGCAGCAGGATCATCGTGTTGAGCAACGGGAAGGCGAAGGGATTGATGACCTCCAGCCCCTTGGGCGGCCACTGCCCGCCAACCACGTCAACGCTCGAGGGGAACAGCGCGAAATCGAAATAGGCCCAGAACCAGCCGACGAAGAACATCACCTCGGAAGCGATGAACAGGATCATCCCGTAGCGGAAATGAAGCTGCACGACGGGGGTGTGATCGCCCTCATGCGCTTCCTTGATGACGTTTGACCACCACGAATACATGGTGAACAGCACGCCCAGCAGCCCGGCGAAGAACAGCCAGCCCATGCCATTGGGCTTGCCGACATGGCCACCATGCATCCAGCCGATCCCGCCGGCCGCCATCGCCAGCGCCGAAAAGGCGCCGATCAGCGGCCAGATGCTCGGCGAAAGAATGTGGTAGTCGTGCGTCTTGTGGCCGGCCATTCTTATGTTCCCCCGTTCAGGAGCCTCTCACGAAATCGTGTAACGCGTGGATGTCGCCTTTGCTAGGGCGTGCCTGATCGGATCTTGGCGATCGAGATCAGGAAAAACAGCACGACCAGCGCGCCGAGCAGCAGCGCCGTGACGCGCGCGCGCGATCGCTGCCGGGCGCGGATCAGATCCTCGTCCTCGGGCGGCAAAGCGTTCATCCGAAGAACCGGTCGACGACGAGCGCGCCGAAGATGACGAACAGATAGGCGATCGAATAAGCGAACAGCCGCTTTTCCGGGCGCATCCGATCATCGGCGTGCGTCCGCCGTGTCGCCACCCTGAAGGCGAGCATGGCGAAGAAGGCGGAAGCCGCCACCGCGACGACGCCGTAGATCGCATGGGTGAGGCCCAGCGGCCAGGGCGCGACCGCGACCACCGCCATCGGAATCGTGTAGAGGCCGATCTGGGTGCGCGTCACGCGCTCGCCGGCGACGACCGGCAACATCGGCACGCCGGCGGCGGCGTAATCGCTCTTCACGAACAGCGCGAGCGCCCAGAAATGCGGCGGCGTCCATAGAAACACCAGCGCGAACATCATCAGCGGCAGCGCCGAGACATGGCCCGTCGCCGCTGCCCAGCCGATCACGGGCGGGAAGGCGCCCGCCGCGCCGCCGATGACGATGTTCTGCGGCGTCCGCCGCTTCAGCCAGACGGTATAGATCACGACATAGAACAGGATCGATCCGGCCAGGATCGCCGCAGCCAGCAGGTTGATCGCGAGACCCATCAGGATCACCGCGAACGCGCCGAGCCCGACGCCGAAATGCAGCGCCGACTGCCGATCCATCCGCCCCGCCGGCAACGGGCGGCCGCGCGTGCGCTTCATCAGCGCGTCGAGATCGCTTTCATACCATTGGTTGAGCGCGCCGGCCGCACCGGCGGCAAGCGCGATGCACAGGATGGCGGTGAAGCCCAAGACCGGATCGATCGTCGCCGGCGCGGCGAGCAGGCCGCACAGGCCGGTGAAGACGACAAGCCGCATCACCCCCGGCTTGGTCAGCGCCAGGAAGTCGCGCCAATCGGCGGGAACGGTGAGGGAGCGAGTCATCGTCGTCATTTTTTCTTCCTCCCCTCCCCTTCAGGGGAGGGGCCGGAGGTGGGGAAGCCAGGCGCGATACACGTCATCGTGCCCTTTCCCCAACCCCCTGCCGCAAACAGGGGTGCTTCAATCGATCTGCGGCAGCGTTTCGAACTGGTGATAGGGCGGCGGGCTCGGCAGCGTCCACTCGAGCGTCGTCGCGCCGTCGCCCCACGGGTTGTCCGGCGCCTTCGGGCCAGCGAACAGCGAGTAGAACAGGTTGACGAAGAACACCCCCATCGATGCCGCCATGATCATATAGCCGATCGTCGCGACATGGTTCCAATATTCGAAATTGTCCGTGTAGTCCGGAATGCGACGCGGCATGCCTTCCAGCCCCAGGAAGTGCATCGGGAAGAACAGCACGTTCACGCCGATGAAGAACACCCAGAAATGGATCACGCCGAGCGGCTCGTTATACATCCGGCCCGACATCTTCGGGAACCAGTAATAGAATCCCGCGAACAGGCTGAACACCGCGCCCAGGCTCAGCACATAATGGAAGTGCGCGACGACGTAATAAGTGTCCTGCATGTAATCGTCGATGCCGCCGTTGGCGAGCACGACGCCGGTCACGCCGCCGACGGTGAACATGAAGATGAAGCCGACCGCCCAGAGCATCGGCGTCTTGAAGCTGATCGATCCGCCCCACATCGTCGCGATCCAGGAGAAGATCTTGATGCCGGTCGGCACCGCGATCACCATCGTCGCCGCGGTGAAATACATCTTCACGTCGACCGACATGCCGGTGGTGAACATGTGGTGCGCCCAGACGACGAAACCGACCACGCCGATCGCGACCATGGCATAGGCCATGCCGAGATAGCCGAACACCGGCTTGCGGCTGAACGTCGCGATCACCTGGCTGACCATGCCGAACCCCGGCAGGATCATGATGTACACTTCCGGGTGGCCGAAGAACCAGAACAGATGCTGGAACAGGATCGGATCGCCGCCGCCGGCGGGATCGAAGAAGGTGGTGCCGAAATTACGATCGGTCAGCAGCATGGTGATCGCCGCGGCGAGCACCGGCAGCGCCAGCAGCAATAGGAACGCCGTCACCAGGATCGACCAGACGAACAGCGGCATCTTGTGCAGCGTCATGCCCGGCGCGCGCATGTTGAAGATCGTCGTGATGAAATTGATCGCGCCGAGGATCGACGACGCACCGGCAAGGTGCATCGACAGGATCGCCATGTCCACCGCCGGGCCAGGCTGGCCATAGGTGGAAAGCGGCGCGTACATCGTCCAGCCGGTGCCGACGCCGCCGAAGAAAGGCGAGGCGAGCAGCAGCGAAAAGCTGGGGATCAGCAGCCAGAACGAGATGTTGTTCATTCGCGGGAACGCCATGTCCGGCGCACCGATCATGATCGGCACGAACCAGTTGCCGAACCCGCCGATCATCGCCGGCATCACCATGAAGAAGATCATGATCAGGCCATGCGCGGTGATCAGCACGTTCCACAGGTCGCGCGCCTGATCGATCGTCGCCTGGCCGCCGAACACCATGCTCGCCCAGGTGGGCAGATACTGGATGCCGGGATGCATCAATTCCATGCGCATCAGGCCGGAAATCGCGCCGCCGATCACACCCGCGGTGATCGCGAAGATCAGATAGAGCGTGCCGATGTCCTTGTGGTTGGTCGACATGAACCAACGCTGGAAAAAGGCCGGCTTGTGATCGGCATCGTGATGGTGCGCGTGATCGTGATGGGCTTCGAACGCGTGCGCGGAAAGGGCGGTATCGGTCATGGTGTCAGATATCCGATTTGCTGGCGCCGGGGGCGTTGCTGGTGGCGGGCTGCGCCGTGGTCGGCGGCGTCGCCGTGCCGTTCACGACGGCCGGCTGCGGCGTTGCCGGCGTGGCGGTGGCATCGCCCGCATCGGCGCCCGGCTGCGGGATCAGGGCGGCGG
>DASVLM010000802.1:0-3544 GCA_036384875.1 Noviherbaspirillum sp. | reverse complement strand
CACGATCACGCGCGAGGGGCTGGAGTCAAAAGTCACGCCGCGGACCAGGGCAATCGTGGTGAATTCGCCCAATAATCCGACAGGACATGTCATTGATTATGAAGAGGCCTCGGTCATCGTGGAGTTCGCTCGCGATCACGACCTTCTGGTCGTGTCCGATGAGATCTACGAAAAGATCGTCTACGACGGCACCCGGCATGTCAGCCTGGCCGCGCTGCCGGGCGCCGGCGAGCGGACGCTGACGATCAACGGGTTCTCGAAAGGCTACGCCATGACGGGCTGGCGCCTCGGCTATGTCGCCGGTCCGCAAGACATCGTTGCCGAAATCCTGAAAGTGCAGCAGCACTCGGTCGGCTGCGCGGGTTCCTTCGTGCAACTGGGCGGCATTGCGGCGCTGACGGGAGACCAGGTTCCGGTGCAGGCGATGCGCGAAACCTATGCGGAGCGCCGCGCGCTGATTGTTGACGGGCTCAATGCAATCCCCGGCATTTCCTGCGCCGCACCGAGCGGCTCGTTCTATGCCTTTGCCGACATTCGCGAAACGGGCATGGCCACCTCAGCAGAGTTTTGCCAATGGCTGCTGCGCAAGGCGCGCGTGGCCGTCACACCGGGTTCCGCATTTGGTCCCGGCGGCGAAGGGTACATCCGCCTGTCGTTCGCCGCCTCTTCCGAAGTCATATCGGATGCATTGAAGCGTATTCGCAACGCCGTGCATGCCTACGCCGAATCCATTTGAACGGGCATTGCGCCGCATGCATCCGGTCAACGAAAAAACGAGGATTACCATCTTGGAAAATTTCAATACGCACAATAGCGCGCCCACGCGCGCACCTGCGCACCGCATCGCAATCGTGGGCAGCGGGCCGCGCGGTCTTTCGGTGCTGGAGCGGCTGGCGGCACTCATTGGCAGCGGGAAGCTGGCGCGCCACGTCGACATCTACCTGATCGACGCGGTGCAAGTCGGTTGCGGACGGGTCTGGCGTACGGATCAGCCGGACTGGTTCATGATGAATACCGTGGCCGACGAAGTGTCCGCATTTTCCGGTCCGTCCGATGACGGTCCGGCCCGCCCCGGCGCCGGACCGTCGCTCGCGCAATGGTGGCAGTCGGTGGATCGCGACTATCCCGGTCCCAACAGTTATGCGCCGCGGGCGCTGCACGGGCGATACATGCAGTTCGTCCTGGCAACCATTGAAGCGGCGTTGACGCCTCATGCACGTCTGCTGAAAATCACCGATTACGTTACCGATCTGCACAAGGACGGTAGCGAGTGCGTGCTGTCGCTCGCGAACGGCTTTTCTCTCCGGGTCGACCGTGTCATTCTCGTGACCGGGCATTCCTTGCCGGCATTGCAGGGCGATCACGACCGGCTCGCCAGCTTTGCCGCCAGCCGCCCGGCCTTGCGCTACCTGCGCGGCGATTCGGCTGCAGACATGCCGCTGGCCGATCTCCGCCCGGGAGAGAAAGTCGGTGTTGTCGGATTGGGCCTGTCGTTCTATGACGTGATGGCCACGCTTACCGTCGGCCGCGGCGGACGCTTCATCGAGCGCGAGGACGGCAGCATGCAGTACCTGCCTTCCGGCCGCGAACCGGTACTGTATGCCGGATCGCGCAGCGGCATGCTCATTCCCGCGCGAGGGCGCAACCAGAAGGACGCCAACTTCCGCTACAGCCCGCTGATCTTTACGCAAGCGCGCGCCGATGCCATGCGAAGCGAAGGGCAGGTCGATTTTCACCGGCAGGTGACGCCGCTGATCTTGGCCGAAGTGAACCTGATGTATTACGCCACTTCGATTCGGCGCCGCTTCGGCCACGGCGCAGCAGCGGCGTTTCTCGATCATGTTCGCAAGCAGCAGCCGACGGATATGGCGGGCGTCGTCGCAGCGGCGCATCGCTGTGGCGCTGGGGACATGCCGCCTCTGGATATCGACCGGATTGCCCATCCGTTTGCAGGTGCTTCCTTCGAGAGTCCGGACGCGTTCCGCGCAACGTTATTGCAAGCATTGCACGACGATGTCGTGCATGCGGAAGAGGGCAACATGGATTCGCCGCTGAAGGCGGCATTGGATGTTATCCGAGATATCCGCGCGATCATCCGCTCCATCGTCGACTTCGGCGGATTGTCGCCCAGGTCTTTCAAGGAAGACTTCCTGGGTTGGTATGTGCCGCGCAGCTCCTTCCTCTCCGCCGGCCCGCCGCGACTCCGTACCCGGCAGGCGATTGCGCTGATCGAAGCGGGCGTGCTGCACCTCGTTGGCCCGCGAATGAGAATGTCGACCGATGAAGAGCGCGACTGTTTCGTTCTTTCTTCGCCGCAGGTGGCGTCGTCCGCTGTCGAGGTCACGGCGTTGGTGGACGCTCGCATTCCGATCCCGAATGTCGACGTCGACACCGCGCGCCTGAGCGACAACCTGCGAAAGAAAGGCTTCTGGACGAACTTCATCAATAGCGACGGCACCGATTCCTGCGCCACCGGCGGCGTCGCCGTGACACCGGCGCCCTTCCACCCGATTGCGAGGAATGGCTTGCCGGTCCGCGAGCTGTATGTGCTCGGCATTCCCTCCGAACACACTCGATGGTTCATGCAGGCGGGAAGCAGCCGGCCCGGCTTCTGGACCGATTTCGTCAACGATGCCAACGCCATTGCCGAACATGCGCTGGCCCCGGCGCATGCAAGAACTGCCATTGAAGAGAAGCGGACCGAAGCGGTCGGTGCGGCGTAGCATCCAGTCATTCACAAGAGGATATTCCTGATGCAAAACAAGAAAGCGCTGTTGGTTCTCGACCTGATCAACGAGGTCGTCCATCCCGAAGGCAAATACGCCGGCGACGGCTATTACGAGCAAGTCAGGCAGCGGCATGTGCTGCAGAACGCCGAGGCGGCATTGCGACAGGCCCGTGTTTCCGACATGCCGGTGATCTTTGTGGTGGTCGGGTTTTCGGAAAGCTATGTCGAGTGCCCCGACAACTCGCCGGTGTTCGGCATGGCGAAAAAGGAAAAGCGGATCACGCTCGGTACCTGGGGAACCGAAGTCTTTTCGACGCTGAAGCCGATGCCGTCGGAACCGGTCGTCGTCAAGAATCGCATCAATCCGTTCTTCCAGACCAACCTGGACCTGGTGCTGCGCCAGCTTCAGGTCGACACCCTGGTGTTGTGCGGCGTATCGACTGAATTCGTCATCCTGTCGACTGCCATGGCAGCGCACGACCGCGACTACAACGTCATTGTGCTCGAGGATGCCACCGCGTCCTCGACTGAAGAACTGCATGCGGCGGCCTTGAAGATTGCGGCAAGAACCGCATCGATTCGCAGCGTTGCCGACGTGTTTCAGCACATGGAATGAGCGGTGAAGGCTTCTCCTGCGAGCACTGATGTGAATCCGACCAACCCTGAAGAACAACATGCATGAACAAGCCGACGACACACCTTGAACTGACGGGCCGCATCCTCTTCCTCTCTGCCGATCCGGAAAAAATCGAACGGCAACTCGCGGGAAACGACATGTCGCTATCGCAAGCCGGCCCGCTGCGCGACGATGTCTCC
>DASVLM010000801.1:0-3760 GCA_036384875.1 Noviherbaspirillum sp. | reverse complement strand
GTCCTTCGGCTCCCCGGATGGGGATGAAGACGAAGTGATCGGCGCGATCAACACCACGCCCCTGGTGGATGTGATGCTGGTCCTGCTGATCATCTTCCTGATCACGATTCCGGTGGTGACGCATACGGTGCCGGTGAAGCTGCCGGACGAACGCAACCAGCCTTACAAGACCAAGCCGGACAACATCAACCTCTCTGTCACGAAGGATGGCGACGTGTTTTGGGGCGAGCAATTCGTGCCGGACACGGAAACCCTGGTCGCGAAACTGAAGAAGGCCTCCGTGCAACAGCCGCAACCGGAAGTGCATATCCGCGGCGACCAGGAGGCGCACTATGAATTCATCGGCAAGGTCGTCCTCGCCGCGCAGCGTGCGGGAATCGCCAAGGTCGGCTTCGTGCTGGTTCCGCCGGCGCGTGGTAGCTGAACCTTTGGCTGAGATCGTTTGAGAAGGAACAAGTCATGGGCATGAACCTTGGCTCCGGAGGTTCCGGAGATGAAGACGTGATGGTCGAAATGAATGCAACGCCGCTCATCGATGTGATGCTGGTGTTGCTGATCATGCTGATCATCACCATCCCCATCCAGAACCATGCGGTAAACCTCAACCTGCCGGTCGGCACGCCACCGCCGCCGACGAGTCCGCCGGAAGTCGTCAACATCGACATCGATTTCGACGGCACGGTCTTGTGGAACGGTGTCACGGTACCGGATCGCCCAACGCTGGAAGCGAAGCTGCAGAGTGTCGCCGCGCAGCCGGTTCAGCCGGAAGTGCACCTGCGTCCGAACAAGCTCGTGCAGTACAAGTCGGTCGCTGCCGTGATGGCCTCGGCGCAACGGCTGGGCGTGGCCAAGATCGGCATGGTCGGCAACGAGCAGTTCATCAAGTAAACCGCTGACAGAGAGACGACACATGTCACAGTTTCGATTTGCACGCATCGGCCTCCTGCTGGCCGCCATCGGCTTCAACACGGCTCCCGCTGTGTTCGGCGTGGCCGCGCCTGCCTACGCGGCCGGCGAACAACAGGCGCTGCGCCCCGAGGTAGGCAAGCCGCTGCAGGCGGCGCAGGAGCTGTACAAGGCGCACAAATACAAGGAAGCGCTGGCCAGGGTCAGAGAAGTCGACAGCATCGGCGGCAAGACCCCGAGCGAGATCTACACCATCGAACGCATGCGCGCGGCCATCGCTGCTGCGGCTGGCGAGACCGGCGTCGCCATCAAGGCATTCGAAGCCCTGGTCGAATCGGGCAAGTTGTCTGCGGAAGAACAGCTGAAGTTCGTCAACGCCCTTGGCGGGCTCTATTACCAGCAGAAGGACTACCCCAAGGCGATCGACTGGTGGCAGCGCTATTTCAAGGATGGCGGCGACGATCCCAAGGTCCGCAACGTGCTGAACCAGACCTACTACCTGGCCGGCGACTATGCCCGCGCCCAGAAGGAAATTGGGGCCGACGTCGCCGCCGATGAGAAGGCAGGCCGCACGCCGACCGAAGAGCAGCTGCAGCTGCTCGCCAATTGCGCGCTCAAGCAGAACGACAAGGCGGGTTATGTGCAGGCGATCGAGAGGCTGGTTGCCTATCACCCGAAGAAGGAATACTGGTCCGACCTGATCAACAGCGTGCACAGCAAACCCGGCTTCTCGGATCGCCTCGCGCTGGACGTCTACCGCCTGAAGCTGGCGATCGGACAGATGCAGAATGCTGGCGAATACATGGAGATGGCCCAGCTTGCGCTGCAGGCCGGCTTCCCGGCCGAAGCGGCCAAGGTCGTCGAACAGGCCTATAAAGCCGGTGTGTTCGGTTCCGGTCCGGAAGCTGATCGCCAGAAGCGCCTGCGCGATCTGGCCAACAAGCAGGCTGCAGACGACCAAAAGACCATGGCGCAGGGGGAAGCCGATGCGCAAAAGGCCAGGGATGGTATCGGGCTGGTGAACCTCGGCTATGCCTATGTCACCGCGGGACAGGCAGACAAGGGCATTGCGTTGATGGAACAAGGTGTGAAAAAAGGCGGCATGAAGCGGCCCGACGATGCAAAATTGCACCTCGGCATCGCCTGCCTGCAAGCCGGCAGGAAGGCGGAAGCGCTGCAGGTATTGAAGTCCGTGCAGGGCAGCGACGGCACTGCAGACCTGGCACGCTTCTGGATCTTGCAAGCCGGCCGTTCCGCAGGCTGATTTGCCTGCCATCCGGTCCATACGGAGTCCGGATGCGCCAGCAGGTATACTGTCGGCCTGAAAAGTTGCCCAATCGGGGGCAAGCCCCTACAATCTCGGCCGCGGCAGCACAGTACAACCGGCTGCATCCGATACGGTTTCCAAAGGCGAAAATCGCCGGGAATCGCCGGACGCAGCCCCACTCGGAGTCACTCATGGCATTCCTGCAAGGCAAAAAGATCCTGATCACCGGCCTGTTGTCCAACCGTTCCATCGCCTATGGCATCGCCCAGGCATGCAAACGTGAAGGCGCCGAACTGGCCTTCACCTATGTCGGCGAGCGCTTCAAGGACCGGATTACCGAATTCGCGGATGAATTCGGCAGCAAGCTGATCTTTGATTGCGACGTCAGCAGCGACGAGCAGATCAATGCCCTTTTCGCCGATCTCGGCAAGTCCTGGGATCACCTCGACGGCCTGGTGCACTCCATCGGTTTCGCGCCGCGCGAAGCAATCGCCGGCGACTTCCTCGACGGCCTCTCGCGCGAAGCCTTCCACATCGCGCACGATATTTCCGCCTACAGCTTCCCGGCCATGGCCAAGGCCGCGATGCCGATGCTGCGCCCGAATTCGTCGCTGCTGACCCTGACCTACATGGGCTCAGTGCGCGCCACCCCGAACTACAACACCATGGGCCTGGCGAAGGCTTCACTGGAAGCCAGCGTTCGCTACCTCGCCGAATCCGTCGGCAAGAATGGCGTGCGCGTCAACGGCATCTCCGCCGGCCCGATCAAGACCCTGGCCGCTTCCGGCATCAAGGATTTCGGCAAGCTGCTCGGCATCGTCGCCAACAATGCGCCGCTGCGCCGCAACGTGACGATCGAGGATGTCGGCAATACTGCTGCCTTCCTGCTGTCTGACCTGTCCTCGGGCATCACCAGCGAAATCATCTACGTCGACGGCGGGTTCTCGCACGTCATGTACGCTCCGGAGTAAATCCGGAAGTTGTCTTTTTCGCACGGCAGCGAATTTATACGGCGCGGTATTCCAATAGTCTGTATAATTCGCCGCTGTGCATTGCAACACGCAATCACATCGCTGCATCGCAAACCGTTTAGCAGTAACGACAAAGCCCTCCCGCCTTTTGGTGTTGATGTTAGAACACCGCCTCGGCGCAAAGCTTTTGTGCCGATAATCACTCAGTACATTTCTCAACTGTTTCGTTGGTTCGCGTTGCTTTTTTTACGTCCGCGCTCTCGTCGAGCGAGGTTGCGGCGTTGTTATCCCAAAAAAGGAACACAATGAGTTTTGAAGTACTTGGCCTGCACACATCTGTCCTGAAAGCCCTGGAAGAAGCCGGCTATACCAAACCCACACCCGTCCAGGAGCAAGCGATTCCCGCTGCTCTCCAGAACCGCGACCTGATGGTGTCGTCGCAGACCGGTTCCGGCAAGACGGCCGCATTCATGCTGCCCGCGCTGCACAAGTTCGCGCTGGCGGAACAACAACCTCAAGCCAATACCCGTACTCCCAACCAGCAGCGCCAGGCCGCCCGTTCCCGCGGCGAGCGTCCGCGCTTCCAGCCGGCGCAGCCGAAGATGCTGGTGCTGAC
>DASVLM010000800.1:0-6835 GCA_036384875.1 Noviherbaspirillum sp. | reverse complement strand
TAGTTGCTGAAGCCGCCGTTGCGATTGGCGATGCCGGAAATGGCTTCATTTACCTGATCCAACGGGAACTTCACGTGCTGGAACACGGACAGGTTCAACGTGCCTGCCGCCGCCATGTCGGCGATGTCCTGGCCTTCGCCGGCAGTGAACCAGGCCGAGCCTTCGATCGTCTGCTGCTGGTCCATCATCGTGTGCAAGTCCATCGGTACCATGCCGGCAATCGCGCCGATGTTGAAGGCGCGGCCGCCGCGCTTGAGCGAGCGGATACCCTGCTGCATCGTCTCGTGCGGCGCACCCGGACCGAGGCAGTCGACGAAGACATCGACGCCGAGGCCGTTGGTGGCTTCCATGACCCACTTGTCGATCGCTTCGCCGTTCGCATTCGAGAATATCTCGATGCGCGACGGCGCCAGCTCCTTCACGCGCTCCAGCAAGGCCATGTTGCGGCCGGTGCCGAGGATGCGAGTGGCGCCCATTGCCAGGCCGAACAGCGCGCCGCCGATACCCAGCGTGCCGCTGATGCCGTTGATCAGCACGGACTTGCCCGGTACGATGCCGCCCTTGCGCATTGCCGAATAGGCGGTGCCGAGGTAGCCGAAGCGGGCTGCCTGGTCGAAGCTGACGTTGTCAGGCAGGCGCACCAGCGAATACTGCGGCGCGGTCATGTACTCGCCCAGGCCGCCGTAGGGATAGTCCTTGAAGATCTTGAGCGAATTCTCGGAGAAGCCGAAATAGCCGTTGAAGGTGTAGTGGGTGCAGTTGATCAGGTCGCCCGAGCGGCAGGCACGGCAGCCTCCGCAATAGCGGCCGGGATTCACATACACGCGCTCGCCGACCTTCCAGTCGTGCACTTGCTTCCCGATGGCGACGATCTCGCCTGCCGGGTCGAGGCCGAAGATGGCCGGCAGCGGCGGCAGCGGCAGTTCCGGGAACCACGTGGTCCAGTTGGCCAGGATGTTGCCGAGGTTGGGCACAATGCCGCAGGATCGCACGCGCACCAGCACGTCGTTCGGACCGGGCGTGGGAACCGGGATCTGTTCGATCTGCATCGGGGCGCCCACCTTGTGCATGCGCGCGACTTTCATCATTTGTTCCATGTCTATCTCCTTGGTTGACTGGATAGTTTGCAATTTACTCTTTGCCTGGAAGGCATCCTTTTCCGACGCGCTTGCGATCGCTGCAACTGTGACAACAAGCGGATACTCCGGTCATTATGAATCTCATCTTATGCACAAGTTAAAGTTTTGTGCAAACAAGTGAGAGAAATTCGACCAATAACCACACTCGTTATGGCAAGCCGGACAACTCCCAGACTTGCCAGCCACGCGCGCCGGACAAAACAACGGTTACCGCTGGTTGTATACCCCGGCCAGCACGATCAGGTCGCCGACCCGCTCGATGTAGCTCGACCGGTGCTCCATCGCCTTGGTGACCGGGTTCACCCACTGGAAATCGACCCAGCCCTTGCCTTTGCTCTTGGCGAGGTCAATTTCTTCCCGCACGAACTGCTTGCCGTTGACGTCCTTGATGTCGGCCAGCGACTTGCCAACCAGCCTGGGCTTGGTGCCGTCGGCCAGCAATACACCGTTCATGTCGAGCACGACGACGTACAGTTCGCCATCGATGAACTGCCCCTTGGGGTTGTTGAATTCCTCCAGCGCCTTGTCCTTGCCGTTCTGCTTGAGGTAGGCGGCGGCCTTTTTCACGAATGCCACCGCATCGTCCTTGCCGGCATGCTCGCCGGCTGCGAAAACTACGCCATGGAACACGGCTGCAATGAGTGCCGCGGCGATGAATCTGAAGGTACGGATCTGCATGATGCTTCCTCCCTGTTGATGGCGGTCAGGACCGGGAACCGCCGACGGAATAGCGGACCGCCGTTTCGTTTGCCGCATCAGCGGCGGGAATACTTTCTTCCGCTTCCCCGGCAGCCTTCCCGCCCGGCCTTAGCAGGAAGTGCGCGAGCGCCGGCAGCAGTATCAGTGCGCCGAGCATGTTCCAGATGAACATGAATGCCAGCAGCACGCCCATGTCGGCCTGGAACTTGATGGGCGAAAATCCCCAGGTCGCCACCGCGATGCCCAGTGTGACGCCGGTGAGCACGACCACCTTGCCGGTGAAGAGCAGCGCCTTGTAATAGGCCTCCGACAGGCTCGCGCCCCTGCGCATCTCCACCAGGGTCACCGACACCACATACAGCGCATAGTCGACGCCGATGCCGACCCCGAGGGCGATGACGGGAAGGGTTGCCACCTTCACGCCGATGCCGAGCACCACCATCAACGCTTCGCACAAGACCGACGTCAGCATCAGCGGCAGCACGGCGCAGATCACCGCGCGCCAGGAGCGGAAGGTGATGAAGGCCAGCAGGATGACCGCCGCATAGACCAGCAGCAGCATCTGGGTATTGGCCTTCTTCACCACGATATTGGTCGCGGCTTCGATGCCGGCATTGCCTGCTGCCGACAAAAACTTGATGTCCTTGGTGTCGTTCTTGGCGGCAAACTCTTCCACTGCGCGCACCACCGAATCCAGCGTGTCGGCCTTGTGGTCCTTCAGGTAGACATAGACGGTGAGCAGGTCGCAGTTCTGGTTCAGCAGCTCGCGCGGCGCGCGGGTCGTGATCGCATTAAGCATGTCCTGCGAGCGCGGCAGGTCGAACCACTTGAGGCTGCCTTCATTCATGCCGGCCGAGGTGCGCTTGGAAAGCGTCGCGTAGGAGTTGGTGGACTCCACACCGGGCAGCTGCTGCAGGTTCCATTCCAGAGCTTCAACTTGCGCCAGCGTGCTGTAGTTGGCGCACATGTACTGCGGTGTCTGCACCATGACAACATAGTTGTCGCTGCTGGCCGCATAGTGCGCGGCCATGAAGGCGCTATCCCGGTTGTAGCGGGAATTGGGTCGCAGCTCAGGCGCGCCCGGATCAAGGTCGCCTATCTTGAGGTTCATGCTGATGGTGCCGCCAGCGACCGCCAGCAGCGCGGCGGAGGCGATCGCCATGCTGGCCCAGTGGCGCTTGGTGAAAAGGTCCAGGAAAGCCCAGAAGCGGTGCTTGACCGGCTCGCCGTTCGCATTGCGGCCTTCTTCATCCCTCAGGCTGCGCAGCGCCGCCTTCGCGCTGACACCGGTATACGACAGCAGCACCGGCAGCAGGATCAAGTTGGTGAAGATGAGGACTGCCACGCCGATGCTGGCGGAGATCGCGAGGTCGTGGATCACGGGAATGTCGATCACCATCAGCACGGCGAAACCTACCGCATCGGCCAGCAGCGCGGTCAGGCCGGCAAGGAAGAGGCGGCGGAAGGTGTAGCGCGCCGCCACCAGTTTGTGGGTGCCGCGACCGATGTCCTGCATGATGCCGTTCATCTTTTGCGCGCCGTGGCTCATGCCGATGGCAAACACCAGGAAGGGCAGGAGAATGGAGTAAGGATCGAGGTCGAATCCGAACACAGGCAGCAGGCCGAGCAGCCAGACGGCGGCAACCAGCGAGCAGGACACCACGAGCGTGGTGCTGCGCAGGCAGCGCGTGTACCACAGCAGCACGCCGGTGCAGATGGCGAGCGCGACGGCGAAGAACAGCAGGACCTGCTGCATGCCTTCGATGAGGTCGCCGACCACCTTGGCGAATCCGGTGATGTGGATGCGCACGCCCTCCGCTTCGTATTTCTGGCGCAACTGTTCGAGCCGGCTCGAAAGTTCGCTGTAATCGAGGCGCTTCGTGCCTTCCGCTTCCAGCAGCGGCACGACGATCACGCTCGACTTGAAGTCCGGCGCGACCAGCGAACCGATTTCGCCGGAACGCTCGATATTGGCGCGCAGCTCGTCCAGGCTTTTCTGCGAGCCGTCGAATCCGTCGGGAATGACCGGGCCGCCATCGAGCCCCTCCTCCGTGACGCCGATCCAGCGCACGGCCGGCATCCATATCGACTTCATGAAGGAACGATCGACGCCCGGCAGCAGGAAAAGTTCGTCGTTGAGCTTGCGCAGCGTCTCCATGTAGCGGGCATCGAAGATGGGGCCGTTGCCGCTTTCGACGGCGATGCGCAGGGTATTGCCCAGCCCGGCAAGATCGGCCTTGTGCTGCTGGTAATTCTGCACGTAGGGGTGCCGCGCCGGGATCATGCGTTCGAAGCTCGGATTCAGGCGGATGCCGAGCGCATGGTAGCCCAGCACGGCGGTGAGGATCAGAAACAATGCCACCACGACGATACGGTGGTTGAAGAGCAGGCGTTCCACCAGGGAGCCCGAGCGGCGGTCGAACTGCTCCAGGTTGGCAATCACCGGATGTTCGGATGCAGAGGTTTTCATGGTGTGGCTGCCTTCGTTATTGGTTCAATGCGATCCGGGTTACGCCGCGCACGCCGGAAAGAAATAGGCCGCCGTCAGCAGACTGGATAACGCCGGTAAAGGGCGAGGCTTGGGCGATGGGCACATGCTTGAAACTCTTGCCGGCGTCCGTGCTTCGATACAGCTGCCCGGTTTCATCGGCCACGAGCATCTCCCCATCCTTCAGACGCAGGCCGGCGGTGATCGAGTTCGGCGTCGAGATATCGCTCTTCTTCCAGCTGGCGCCTGCATCGTCGGACCAGTAGACATTGCCTCGCATGCCATACACGACCACGCTACGCGGTCCGGCGACGATGGCGCCGAAGTAGGTGCCCTCGTAAGGCGTGTTCACGGCATTGAAACTCTTGCAGGCATTGTTCGAATAGAACACCGCGCCCTGCTCCCCTGCGATGACGCAATCGCTGCCCTCGGCCTGGAGAGAATACAGATGCTTGTCCTTCGGCGTGCCGAAGCGGTCGAAGGCCGGCTGCCATGTCTGGCCGCCGTCCGCGGTGGCGAAGACCAGGCCGAAGGCACCAATGACCAGGCCGTTCTTGTCGTCGAAGAAATGGATATCCAGGAAAGGCTTGCTCGGCCCTTCGACTACCAGGCGCTCGGCATCGGCTGCCGCCTTGGCTGCGTCCATGCCGGCCGGGATGCGGCCTGCCTTGACGCCTTCCTGTACCAGCTTCGCGGCGCGGTTGCCGTCGAGCTGTTTCGTCCATGTCTTGCCGCCATCAGAGGTATGGAGCACGACGCCGCTGTGGCCGACGGCCCAGCCGTCCTTCTGGTTGACGAAGGTGACGCCGGCCAGCGACACGCTGACCGGCACGCTGGCCTGCTGCCAGCTGCGGCCGTCGTCGTCCGAATAAACGATGATGCCGCGTTCGCCGACGGCAACGATGCGCTTGCCGGTCTGTGCGATGGCCAGCATGACGGCGGAAGCCGCCTTCGCGCTTCGCATCGCCGGACGCTCCAGCACATCCGCTTCCGCGTGTGCTGCCGGCACGCAGCCTACGGACGCAATGGCGAGCGTCGCCAGTGCGCCGAGATGGCGCCATATGATTGTGGATTTCATTTGCGTGTTCCTTGAACGCAGCCGGAAGGTCCGGCCTTCGTTACCACACCATCCGCAGCCCCCGCTTTGCGATTCAGGCAGCGGACGGTGTTCCTCTTCGCTTAGCGGTTACCCTTGGCCGCCAGATTGTCAGGAGTGAAGTAACTGTCGTTCCAGGGCGGCACCTGCTTGAACTGGTAGGCTTTCTCGCCGGGGTAGTTGGCGAGCACGTAGGTATTGGCCAGCAGGTTGTACAGGCCGAAGGTCTGCGCCACCGAGCCGGGCACATCGGGCATGGCCATCGGCAGGGTGTAACCCACGCGCCAGATCTGGCCCTGACCGTCCCACATGTCGGACAGCACGGCGGTGTAGGTGTCCTCGTCGAGGTAGTAGTGGCGCTTGGGCACGGCATGGCGCTTGCCGGGTGCGACGGTTGCTTCCACTTCCCATACGCGGTGCAGTTCCCAGCGGATGTGGTCCGGGTTCAGGTGCTGCGGACCGAGCAGGTCGTTCGCCTTGGCGAGCCAGGTGCGATTGGTGTTGTAGGGAATGTAGAGTTCCTTCTTGCCAATGACCTTCCACTCGTAGCGGTCCTGGCCGCCCATGAACCCGAAGGCTTCGTCGAAATAGAAGGCGCCCGAAGCCACGCTGTCCGGCGTGTCGTAACCTAGCGTCGGCGCCTTGCGCGTGCGGCGCTGGCCGACGAGGTATTGCCAGGCCTGGCGCCCCTTGTTGGCATCGACGGTGTCGCGCAGCAGGATGGATTCGCCTGCCTTGAACGGCGGGCCGTAGGTGATGAGCATCAGGTCGTTGTAATCGCCGTTGAACTTCTCCAGCGAGCCTTCCTTGAACCAGTACGGCGACTGCACTTCATTCAGGCCGTCTGACGCCATGGTCGGCTTGCCATCGGCGGTGGTAACAAACAGGCGGAACAGCATGGAGTTCGCCTGGCCCTTCCATGCCAATACATGGTTCCACATCAGCTCATTGCCGGTCTTCGGGATCGGGAAGGGAATGCCGCCATAGCAGCCCTCGAGGGAGTTGCCGCCATCCTTGGTCTTGCAGCGCGTGGCATTCTTGAAGGTATTGTCATAGGCCCACTGCGGCATGGCCGCGGTGCGATGGGTCGGATAGACATCGATCCGGTAGGTCGGATACTTCTTCATCAGTGCCTTGACGCCTTCGGTCAGCTTGTCGGCGTACTGGTCCATGTTTTTCGCGCTGATCGACACGACAGGTTTTTCGCCGGCAAAGGGATCGGGCCGGGAATCACCCTCCTTGTAGCCGGCCGGCACCTTGGTATAGCCGCCATCCCAGGCCGGGATCGTGCCCGCCTTGTTGCCTGCCTTCTCGGCGCCCATCGGCGTCAGTTCGCCTTTGAGCTTGTTGGCTTCCTCGGGGCTGACCGCCGCCATCGCGGTGGATGCCAGCGCCACACCGAGGACCAGGGAA